>NZ_JBFBBA010000026.1:0-122400 GCF_040682455.1 Streptomyces sp. NPDC051183 | reverse complement strand
ATGATCCGCGGGCTGCCGACCAGGGTCATCGCGATGTCCAGGCGGCGCTTCATGCCGCCGGAGTAGGTGGAGGCGGGCTTCTTCGCCGCCTCGGTGAGGTCGAAGCGTTCGAGGAGTTCGGCGGCGGTACGGCGGCCCGCGCTGCGGGAGAGGTGGTGCAGGTCCGCCATCAGGAGCATGTTCTCCTCGCCGGTGATCAGGCCGTCGACCGCGGAGAACTGCCCGGTGACGCCGATCGCGGCCCGCACCGCCTGCGGCGCTGCGGCCAGATCGTGGCCCGCGACCGTCAGTTCGCCGGCATCGGCGGTGATCAGGGTGGAGAGGATCTTGACGGCGGTGGTCTTGCCGGCCCCGTTCGGGCCGAGCAAGGAGAAGATCGTTCCTTCGGGGACGGTCAGGTCGATGCCGTCGAGGACCTTCTTGTCGCCGTAGGACTTGCGCAGCCCGTTCGCCGCGATGGCCACGTTGGTCATGGGGAGTACTCCTTCGGAAGCTGCGGGCTGGTCAGAGGCTCTGGGCGGTGATGTCGCCGTAGGCGGTGGTGGCCTGGATGTTCAGGGCGGCCGCGGCGCCGTCGGTGTTGTTCAGCGCATTGCTGATGCGGCCGTAGGCGGTGCCGGCGTCGAGGGTGGCGGAGACACCGCGGGCCGCGCCGACGGAGATCTGGCCGTACTCGGTGCGCAGTTCGACCGTGCCGCGCACGGCCTCCGTGATGCGGAGGTCGCCCTTCTGGGTGCTGATCCGCGCCGAGCCGCTCAGGCGGCCGACCGAGATGTCGCCGGCGGCGAGGGTCAGGCGGGCGCTGGCGGCCTCGTCGAGCTTGACCGAGCCCTGCGCGCCTTCGAAGACCACGTCCCCGAGGCGTCCGACGCCCCGGAGCTCGGAGGCGGCCGCCTTCGCCTCGATGTGGGAGTCGGCGGGCAGCTGGACGGTCACCTCGACCGAGCCGGAGTTGCCGAGGAACTTGTTCTTGGCCGGAGCGGCGCCGATGCGCAGGACGCCGTCGGCGTACTCGACCGTGATCTGCTGGGCCGCCTTCACGTCGCGGCCGTTCGAGGCGTTCGCCGGCAGGACCTCGACGGTGGTGTCGGCGCGGTCGGCGGCGATGAAGCGGATGTGTCCGGCGGGAATGTCCAGGACGGCGGCGATGGGGGCGGTGGTGTCGAACTTCTGCATTGTCGTTTCCTTCGACTCGTTGTTCGCGATGAAGGAAAAGCTACGTTGCGTTCGCCAGCCCGGCAACATCTTCGTTGCATGAGAGTTGCATTTACACAGGCCAAAGGCAGGAAATCGTTGCAACCGGCTTCGAAGTTAACGCAACATCAGCTACTCAGTCGTTGCAATGGACTGCGAGTGAACGCTATAGTGACGGCAGGAACGGGGAGAACGAAGGAGATCGCGATGCCGGGAGGCAGGCTCACCCAGCAGGAACGCCGGCAGATCGCGCTGGGACTGGCCGACAGCCTGGCCTACGCGGAGATCGCCAGGCGGCTCGACCGCCCCACCTCGACGATCACGCGCGAGGTGATGCGCAACGGCGGGCCCACCGCCTACCGCGCCGACCTGGCCCACCGGGCCACCGAACGCCGCGCCCACCGGCGCACCCAGGCCGCGCCGCGCGGGACGCAGACACCCCCGCAGGCCCACGGACGCGACGCCGAGGCCGTGCGCGAGTACGAGGAGACCTTCACGGCCGTCCTCATGAGTTCGGGCATGCCCACGATGATGTCCCGGGTGATGGCCTGCCTCACCCTCACCGACACCGGCAGCCTCACCGCGGCCGAACTCGTCCAGCGGCTCCAGGTCAGTCCGGCGTCCATCTCCAAGGCGGTGACGTTCCTGGAGAGCCAGGGGTTCGTACGGCGGGAACGCGACGAGGGCCGCCGCGAGCGGTACATCGTCGACGACGACATCTGGTACCAGTCGATGGTCGCCAGCGCCCGCTCCACCGCCCAGATAGTGGAGATCGCACGGCAGGGCGTCGGCATCCTCGGCCCCGACACCCCGGCCGCCGCCCGCCTGGAGAACGTCGCCCGCTTCCTCGACTTCGTCAGCGAGAGCATCGCCCGCGCCGCGGAGCAGGCCCGCGAGATCCTGCACACGAAGGCCAGAACGCCCCCGGGCGATACGGCCTGACCGGGGGCGTGGGCGTGGTGCGCCGATTCAGCGGGTGCGGCGGTAGTGGTTCGCGGTCGCGGCGACCCAGAGCATCGCGGTGACGGCGCCGACGGCCAGGGTGAGGGTGCCGGCCTTGCCGCCGGTCATCGCCCAGCCGTTGCCGAGCAGGAGGGCGGTGCCCGCGACGCGCGAGGCGATCGCGTGACCGCGGTTTCCGGTGCGGCTGAAGTGGCGGCCCAGGACGTAGCAGGCGGCGATCAGGGAGGTGAAGGTGACCGACCCGGCGGCGAAGTGGGCGTAGCTGTGCCAGCTGAGTGTGGCGGGCTGCCCGTAGGGGGTGCCGGCGGGGAAGCCGTCGGCCGGGTCCATGACGAACAGGCCCGCGGCGACCATGCCGATGCCGCCGATCCGCACCAGCCGTGGCGCCCAGGTGCTTCCGGGGGCGCCGCGCAGGGCGCGGCGCAGGCCGGTCGCGCCGATGGCGAGCAGGGCGCCGGCGATCAGGAAGTTGGCGATCTGCAGCCATCCCAGGGAGCCGTTGCTGAGTGCGCTCAGCGGGTGGCGGGTGATGTCGAAGCCCTCGCGGGTGGCGGCCTGGATCAGGGAGACGGACGCCCAGAGCGGGGACGCCACGACCGCGCAGGTGAGCAGGGCGCGGGTGGCGGTCCGGGCCGGGGCGCCGGTCGGGCCGGCCGAAGCTGTGGCGGTGGTGACGGCGGTGGTGGCGGTCTGGGCGGTCATGGTGTGCCTCTCGGGTTCGGCGCGTTCGTCGTGCTCGGCTCTCGGTGACACGTCGATCCGGTGATGTGACAGGGAATGCGTACGTTCCCTGCCACATCACCGGATCGACGTGTAGGCAGAAGCTCCGTACGACGAGACGAGACGAGGGAAACCCCATGCGCTACCTGATGACGACCCGGCCTTCCGACACCGCCCCCGACGAGCGGCTGTACGTGGAGATGGGCAAGTTCGTCGAGGAGCTGACGGCGGCCGGTGTGCTGCTGGCCACCGGCGGGCTGGAGCCGGGCGGGGTGCTGGTGAGCTCCGCGGGCGACGAGATCACGGTGACGGACGGGCCGTTCGCCGAGGCCAAGGAGGCCGTGGCCGGTTTCGCGCTGATCGAGGTCCGCTCCAAGGAGGAGGCGATCGAGCTGGCCCGCCGCTTCCGCAGGATCGTCGGTGACGGCGAGAGCGTGGTCCAGCAGGTCTTCGGCCCCTGAGCCGCGAGGAGGAGCACGTGCCCCGGCTTGCGGGCGGGCCGGGGCGAGTGCTGTGATCGTCCCCGTGCCCGATGCCCATCGCACGATCGACGCGGTCTGGAAGCTGGAGTCGGCGAAGATCGTCGCCGGGCTCACGCGGATGGTGCACGATGTCGGCCTCGCCGAGGAGTTGGCCCAGGACGCGCTCGTCGCCGCGCTCGAACAGTGGCCCGCCTCGGGCGTCCCGGACAACCCCGGTGCCTGGCTGACGACCACCGCCAAGCGGCGGGCCGTGGACCACCTACGGCGCTCCCGGCTCCTGACGCACAAGCAGGAGCAGCTCGCCCACGAGCTGGGGCAGCAGCCGGATCCCGGCCTCGATGCCGAGGTCGATCTCGATGTCGATGAGGACGAGGGCGCCGGACAGGACGACGTCCTGCGGCTGATGCTCATCTCCTGCCACCCCGTACTGCCGGCCGGGGCCAGGGCGGCGCTGACGCTGCGGCTGCTCGGCGGTCTGACGGCCGAGGAGATCGCGCGGGCCTTCCTCGTCACCGGGACGGCGATCACCCGGCGCATCGCGGCGGCCAAGCGGACACTGGCCGAGGAGCGCGTGCCGTTCGACCTGCCGGACGGCGCGGAACTGGCCGAGCGCCTCGCGTCCGTACGGGAGGTCATCTACCTGATCTTCAACGAGGGCTACTCGGCGACCTCCGGCGACGATCTGATGCGGCCCGGGCTCTGCCTCGAAGCGCTTCGGCTGGGCCGGCTGCTGGCCGAGCTGGCCCCCCAGGAGGCCGAGGTGCACGGCCTGGTGGCGCTGATGGAGATCCAGGCCTCCCGCTCGGCCGCGCGGACGGGGCCGTCGGGCGAGCCCGTCCAGCTGCACGAGCAGAACCGGGGGCGGTGGGACCAGTTGCTCATCCGCCGCGGGTTCACCGCGATGCTGCGGGCGCGGGAGGCCGGGGGCAGCGCGCCCGGCCCGTACGTGCTGCAGGCGGCGATCGCCGTGTGCCATGCGCAGGCGCATACCGCGGAGGACACCGACTGGGCGCAGATCGCGGCCCTGTACGGGTCGTTGGCGCGGCTGCTGCCGACGGCGATCGTCCGGCTCAACCGGGCGGTGGCGGTCGGGATGGCGTACGGGCCGCAGGCCGGGCTCGACCTGGTGGACTGCCTGGTCGCCGATCCCGCGCTGCGCGACTACCACCTCCTGCCCAGCGTCAGGGGGGACCTGCTGGCCCGTCTGGAACGGCGCCGGGAGGCGCGGCTGGAGTTCCAGCGGGCGGCGGCCCTCACGAGGAACGCCGCGGAGCGGGCCTTCCTGCAGCGCCGTGCGGATGAGGTGGAGGAGGTCGACGGCGTCGACGACACCACCGTTGCGGGGCAGGCCGGTCCCACGCTCGGTGAGGCCGTCCGCGGCTTCCTGGGCCGTGGTGATCTGGACGCGGCGACGGTCCGCTCGTACGGGCAGACCCTGCGGCGGCTGTGCCTGGCGCTCGGCGACCGGCGGCCGCCGGCCTCGCTGACGGCCGAGGAGGTGGCGGGGGTGTTCGCGACCTGCTGGGGCCGGGGCGCGGCCAGGACCTGGAACCGGCACCGCTCGGCCGTCCGGTCCTTCGCCGCGTGGGCGTCCTTGGGCGACCTGGCGGCCGGGCTGGAGCGCCGTACCGAGACGCGTTCCCGGTCAGGGGCGCGGGCGCTCGGTTCCGCGCAGCTCGACGCGCTCTGGGGCGATCCGGAGCTGCCGCTGCGCGAACGGACGCTGTGGCGGCTCCTGCACGAGTCGGCAGCCGGGGCGAAGGCCGTGCTGTCGCTGAACGTGGAGGACCTCGACCTGGACGACCGCCGGGCCCGCGCGGGCGACGTCTGGGTGAACTGGCGCTCCGGAACGGCCCGGCTCCTGCCGGAGCTGCTGGCCGGACGGACGCGGGGGCCGGTGTTCCTGTCCGACCGGCGGCCGGGGCCGGCGCGGACACCCGCGCCGGCCGATCTGTGCCCGGAGACGGGGCGCCGGCGGCTGTCCTACGAGCGGGCCGAGTACCTGTTCAAGGAGGCCACCAGAGCCCTGGACCCGGCCGCCGACGGCTACACCCTCGGCCGGCTCAAGCCGCGCCGCGCCTGAACCGCGCGGTGCCCGGCGGGCGTCGGCGGGGCAGGAGCCAGTGGGGCGGGCGTCAGCGGGGCAGGCGCAGGGCCAGGCCGTCCAGGACCACGTCCAGGCCGTAGTTGAACTTGGTGTCGCGGATCCCCTTCGGGTCGATGGTCGCGGTCGCCGCCGCGGCGGCGTAGGCGTCGGAGAGGTGGGCGCGGTCGGCGGCCGCTTCCTGGGCGGCCGGCATGAGGCGGGCGATGAACGCGGCCTCGGTCTCGCCCGAGCGGGCGACCGTGATGAGCCAGGCGGACTCGGTGGTGCTCATGCCGATGACGTAGGCCAGGACCGTGTCGATCGCCCGGCTCGGTTCGGGGAAGCCGGCGGCCGTGAAGAGGGCGGCGAGGCGGTCGGAGAAGGACATGAGGTTGGGGCCGAGGTAGGCGAGGCCCGCCTGTCCGAGGACCGACGAGAGCCAGGGGTGGTTCAGGGCCGTCGCGCGGAAGGAGGCGGCGGCCCCGGTGACGGCGGCGCGCCAGTCTCCCCGGGCGAGTTCGGGTGAGGGGACGAGGATCTCGGCGCACACCTCGTCCACGGCGAGCTCCATCAGCTCTTCCTTGGTCGCGACGTGCCGGTACAGGGAGGTCGCGCCGGCGTTCAGGCGGGCGCCGAGCTTGCGCATGCTGAGCGCCTCGATGCCATCGGCGTCGAGCATGAGGACCGCCTCGCGGACGATCGCGGCCCGGGTGAGGGCCGGCTGCTGGGTCTCGCGCTGCCGACGGGTCCATACCGACGGGATCGGGTTCACGTCCGTGTTCGGAGTGGTCGCAGTGGGCTTGGCCGACTTGGCGGGCATGGCGCTCCTCCTTTGCGTACATCGTTCGCATTCAGCGTACACAAGTCGAGGGTTGCGCACACCGTTCCGTCATGCGTACAGTGTGCGCATCGAAGGAACAGCGTGCTCAGGCCGGAAGGAACTCCCCATGGAAACCCGCAACCCACGTCGCTGGTGGATCCTGATCGTGCTCTGCCTCAGCACGCTGGTCCTGGTCGTCGACAGCATGGCCCTGACGGTCGCGGTGCCGTCGATGACCGAGGACATAGGCGCGAGCGCCCAGGACATCCAGTGGATCCTGGATTCCTACATCCTGGTGTTCGCCGGGCTCCTGCTCACCTCCGGCAGCCTCGGTGACCGGTTCGGCCGCCGGAAGATCATGATCATCGGTCTGTTGCTCTTCGGGGCGGCGTCGCTGGCCGCGACCTTCTGCACCAACCCCGGCGAAGTGATCGCCGTACGCACCGCGATGGGTGTCGGCGGTGCGCTGATCATGCCCTCGACCCTGTCGATCCTCATCACCGTCTTCGACGAGGACGAGCGCGGCAAGGCCATGGCGGCCTGGGGCTCGGTGTCGATGCTCGGCCTGGTCGGCAGCCCGGTGCTCGGCGGTGTCCTGATCGACCACTTCTCCTGGCACTCGATCTTCTTCATCAACGTGCCCGTCGTCGCGCTGGCCGTCTTCGCGGCCCTCACCCTCATGCCGGAGTCCAAGGGGCCGTGGCAGAAGCCCGACCCGCTCGGCGCGGTGCTGTCCGCGGCCGGTATGACCGCGCTGATCTGGTGGATCATCGAGCTCCCGCAGCACGGCGCCTTCGGCGGCCGCTCCGCCCTCACCCTGACCGTCGCGGTCGTCGCTCTCGCCGGGTTCGTCGTCTGGGAGAACGTCATCCCCGAGCCGATGGTGCCGCTGGTCCTGTTCAAGCACCGCAACTTCAGCGGCGGCTCGCTCTCGCTGACCCTCGTACAGATCGGCAACGGCGGTCTGCTGCTGGTCCTCACCCAGTACCTCCAGTTCGTCCTCGGCTACTCCCCCGTCAAGGCCGGCCTCGCGTTCGTGCCGCTCGCCGTCGCCGCGCTCATCGGCAACGGCGCCGGTGCCGGGCTCGCCGCGAAGATCGGCAACCGGCTCCTGGTACTGGCCGGCATGATCGTCATGGCCGCCTCCTTCGCCCTGCTGACCACCGTCTCGGCCGCCAGCGGGTTCACCGTCCCCGCCGTCGCGCTCGGCCTCCTCGGCCTCGGCGCCGGTCTCGCGATGCCCGCCGCGGTCGGCGCGCTGATGGGCACCATCCCGCAGGAGAAGGCGGGCGTCGGCTCCGCCCTGAACGACACCATCCAGCAGGCCGGCACCGCGCTCGGCATCGCCATCCTCGGCTCGCTCCTGACCAGCGGGTTCACCCGGCAGATGCCCGACGACGCCCCCGAGGCGGCGAAGCAGTCGATCGGCGGGGCGCTGGCCGTCGCGAACGGCGACACCGGCCTGGTCGACGCCGCCCGGGAGGCCTTCACCTCCTCGATGTCGACCACCTTCACCATCAGCGCGATCGGCGTCCTCGCCGCCGCCGTCCTGGCCGCGGTCGTCATGCGGGACACCAAGGCCGAGCCCGCCGAGGCCGCCGGGGCCCCGGTCGCGGAGAGCGAGCTCACCGCCTGACGCACGGCGAAAGGGCCGGTGCCCCCTGGGGGGGCGCCGGCCCTTTCCCGTTTCCTACTTCGGCCGGGCCAGGAGTCCGGCCCGGGGCTCGGCGGGGGGTGGGGTTCCGGGGGTGGGGGGTCTGGTGACCGTGAGGGTGGCAAGCGTGGTGAACAGGAGCATGACCGCGGCCGTGGTGAGGAAGCCGCCGGTGAGGGAGAGCGCGGCGAAGTGGCCGATCAGGGGCATCAGGGCGGTGGTGGCCAGGCGGATCGAGAGCATGCGCAGGCTGGCCATCTTGGCCTTCTCCCGGGGGCCGGCCCGGGTCTGGAGGGTGGTGATCAGCCAGGTGAGGCTGGAGAGGTTCGCGAAGCCCGCGACGAACAGGGCGGTGAAGTGGGCGGCCGGGTGGGGGGTGGCCGCCAGGGCCACCGCCGCCGCGGCCTGGAGGGCGCACCACAGGGGGAGCAGGGCACGGCGCTGGGTGTGGCGGGTGAACGGGGACGAGGCGATCATGCCCAGTGCGAAGACGGCCTCCAGGAGGGATACGTACTGGCCCTGGCCGTCGTAGTGCTCGGCGACCAGCGGGACGATCAGGGTGCTGACGCTCGACTGGAAGACGAAGTCGGCGGCGCACAGCACGATGATGCCGAGCATCGCCAGGTCGCCGCGGTAGCGGTGGGACATCTCCCGCCAGTCCCGCAGGGTGAGGGGCAGTGCGGTACGCAGGACCGAGGCGGCGGGGTGGTGGGGTTCCTCGGTCCGCTGCGCCGGGAGGCCGAGGACGAGCGCGGCCACGGCGAGGGCGACGGCGGTGTCCGCGAGGAGGGCCGTGGCCACTGAGGTCCATACGAGCATCAGGCCGAGCAGGGCCATGCCGCTGAGGGCGCCGATCTGGACGGCCACGTTGATCAGGCCGTTGAGGCGGGCGCGGTCGGAGGGCTCGATGTGCCACGCCGTGTACTTGAAGAGGGCGGCCCGCTGGACGTTGTCGAAGACCGCCAGGAGCAGCGCGCCCGCCGCGATCCAGATGACGGCTCCCGGGGGGCGGGTGAGTCCCGCCACGGCGAGGGCGGCCACCGTGACGGCGCGGCCCAGGCTGCAGACGATGTGGACGCGGCGGGAGTCGAGGGCGTCGACCAGCGGGCCGGTGAAGGGCAGGACGCAGACGGCGGCGACGCCCTGGAGGGTGAGGACGAGGGCGAAGCCCTGCGGGCTGCCGGTCAGCTGGTAGAGCAGCTGGCCGAGGGCGAGGAGGTAGACGCCCATGCCGATGCCCAGGAGCGCGATGGACAGCAGGAGGGTGCGGGCGGTGCGGTGACGCCACATCAGACGCCCACCCGGAGGTCGACGACGGGGCGGATCTTGCCGCTGGAGGGGTTGCGCGGGATCGCGCCCGGGGTGTGGCACTCCACGCGGACGACCAGCCGGTCGCCGCCGTCCCCGCCGTCCCCGCCGTCCCCGCCGTCCCCGCCATCGCCGCCGTCCTCGCCGTCCTCGGCCAGGAGGGGGAAGCGCGCGGTCAGGAGGTCGCGGACCGCCCGGGGGGTCGGCGGGCGCACCGATTCCGTGCGCAGGGTGAGGACTTCGCGGCCGTTGTCGGTGGCGATCTCCGTCTGGAGTTCGGAGACCTCCAGGTGCCGGAGTTCCGAGAACAGCTCCTCGTACAGGAGCGCCGCGCCCTTGATGCGGATCGCTCCGTCCGAGCGGCCGTGGTATTCGAGGGTGCGGCCGGAGATCCCGCAGGGGCAGTCGTGGTGGACGATGCGGCCGCGGTCGCCGATCCGGTAGCGGATCAGCGGGCCCTCGGTCTTCTGGAAGGTGGTGGTGAGCAGTTCGCCCGCCCGGCCGTCGGGGAGCGGGGCGCCGTGTTCGTCGACGACCTCGATGTAGTTGTAGTCGTCGTTGACGTGGTGGAGCATGCCGCCGAGCTCGGGGCACTGGTAGCCCAGCTGGGCGCCGTCGTTGGCGCAGAGCACGCTGGTGACGACGCGGGTGGCGAGGTTCTCGCGCAGCCAGCCGCGGTCGGCGGGGCTCATGGCCGTTCCCAGGTAGAGGACCTTGTCGAGGCGCAGCGACGGATCGGCTGCCTTGGCCCGGCGCAGCAGCGGCAGGATGAGGGTGGGTACGCCGATGAGCGCGTTGGCCCGGAAGCTGCGTACGAGCATGAGCAGGCTGTCCGGGGTCACGGCCTGGGCGGTGGTGCAGGTCTCGACGGGCATGCGGCTGAACTCGGTGACGGTGGTGGTGATGCCGCCGTAGAGGTCGCCGCAGAAGAGGGTGTTGACGAGGCGGTCGCCGGGCTCCAGCCCCATGGCGTAGAAGAGGGGGACGGCCTCGCGCACCATGTTGTTCCAGTCGGCGCGGGAGTACACGATGTAGCGCGGTGTGCCGGTGGTGGAGCCGCTGCGCAGGACCTCGCCGGTGGGTGTGGCGCCGCTGGCGAAGGCGCGGCTCGCGGGCAGCGAGTGCGCGGCGAGTGCCTCCTTGTCCAGCTGCGGGAGGCCGGGCAGGTCCTCCAGGGTGCGTACGTCGGGCAGTTCGCGGTAGTACGGGGACCTGCGCGCGCGGGCCGCGAGGTAGCGCAGCCGGGCGTCCAGCCGGCCGGTGCGGCGGTGGTCCTCGGCGGCGCGGGCGGCGGCGAGGGTGGTGCCGCGCAGGTGGGTGCGGTGCTGGAGGCGGCCGGTCCAGTCGGCGCGGCAGTCGGCGCGCAGGACGGACGCGGTGACGGTGTCCGGGTCGGGCAGGGGGCGGCCGGCCGGGAAGCGGGTCTCCAGGGCGTCCGGGCCGGCGGTGCCCGCGGTGGCGTACAGCGCGGGGTCCCAGGCGACGGCGGTGCCCGTGCCGGTGGGGAGCAGGTCCGGGACGCGCAGGAGGGTGCCCGGTGCGGGGGCGCCGGGGTCCGTGACGCGGGCCCCGGGGAGGGGGAAGCCGGGGCGGTGCAGGAGGTCGGCGAGGTCCCGCCAGAGGCCGGGGCGGGTGGTGCGCACGGTGACGTGGCTGCCGGTGGCCCAGGCCAGGAGCAGTCCGCGCAGGGTGTTGCCGGGCCGGTCGTCGTCGAGGACGACCTCGCCGAGGGGCCGGAACTCGTCCACGTCGTTGCTGTCGGTCAGCGGTGACCAGGGGTACTGGGCGAGGCCGCCGAAGAGTTCGTCCAGGCCCTCGGTGAGCTGGTCGACGTCCAGGAGCGGGCGCAGGGAGCCGAGGGCGGCGGCGGTCAGGAGCCCGTCCAGGCCGGGGGCGGCCGCTTCCAGGGCGAGGAGCAGGTCGGTGGGGTAGTGCCTCACGGGCCTCTCGCGCGTTGCAGACCTCTCGCGCCTCTCGTGTCTCATGCCACGCCCTCCGCCCGCACCGAGACGGTGTCGGCGCATTCGCGCAGGTAGTCGCGGAGCACGTCGGGGTCGGGGTGCGAGGCTTCGAGGGCGAGCGGCACGAGCCATTCCTGGTAGGTGATGTGGGCGGCCGGCGGGATCCCCGGAGCGAGGCTGTGGATCCGGTCGGCGCAGGGGTGCCGCAGCAGGTGCGGGGGCACGGTGACGGTGTGGCCGCGGCCGTGCGGGAGGTGGTGGCCGGGGAAGACGAGCCAGCCGTGGTAGCGGCCCGTGGGGGTGTCCGGGGCGGGGGCGCGGCGAACTCGCCGGGAAGCAGCTGCTGCTGCGCGGAGCCGCCGGCTGACGGCGCTCCGATAGCGACCGGGTAGCGGTCGGCCGCACTCTGCGGGCATCGGGGCAGGCGGCCCCGCTCGCAGGGAGGCGCCCCCATGCCCGGTCCCGTCAGTCCGGCCCCCTCGTACGACAGCGGCGAGAGGTATGGCGAGAGCCACGAGTACTCCGACGGCCGCGACGGCTACGAGGACGCGGCGCAGCTCTCCGTGTCGGCCGCGTGCGAGCTGGTGGTGCCCCGGGTCAGTTCCGCGACGGTCGTGGGCACGGGTCCGGCGGTCGCGGCGCATGTCGCCGGGCTCGCCCGCCGGATGCCCTGCCTCGGCAACATCACCGTGTACCCGGGGCCGGCGTACGGGCCCCCGCGCTGGCCCAGTGCCCGTATCGCCGCCCTCGCGGCCGAGCAGGGCATCGCCCTGCTCGGCGCCGACACCCTGGACCGGGCGCTGCTCGGCGCCGACCTGGTGGTGCTCACCGACGGGCCGCCGCGTCGGCGGGCTCCTCGGCCCGCCGCCGCGCGCTGCTGGCGCCGGACGCGGTGGTCGTGCGCGCGGTCACTGTTCCTTCGGCTTCGGGTCCCCTTCCAGGCGGACCGTGCTCATGATCCGCATGACCAGTTCGTCGCTGACGGCGCCGGGCACGCCGGTGCGGCCGTAGAAGTCCCAGGCGACGAAGTCGCCCTTGGAGTTCTTGAAGCCGAAGGCGACCGCCTTGCCGTCGCCCTCGCAGCGGTTGGGCGCCGGGGCGCCCTCGGAGCGGGCCTTGACGTAGCTCCCCCTGACTCCGGACTTCGTCGTGAACTCCACCGGCTTGTCCCACTTCACCAAGGACTTGTCCGGCTGGGTGTACGCGGCGTAGACCCAGGTCGGCGCGGTCTTCTCGGCGACCTCTTCGGTGGACTTGGCGCCGTCGGCGCCCTTGCTGCCGGTGGTGGCGAGCCTGGTGTCGGTGACCACGCCGTCGCCGTTGCCGTCGATGCTGCACCACTTGGACTTGTAGAACGCGGGTGCCGTGTGCCCGATGAGGTGCTTGTCCGGGTCGTTGTGGTCGGTGTAGCCGCTGAAGACGGTGGGCGAGACCACCTCCCAGTCCGGCGGGACGTCGAACGCGATGCCGTGCGCGGGGTTGACCACGGTCTTCCAGCCCGCCGTCGAGGTCGCGGCGGCGTCGGCGTCCTCGGCCCTGTGGACGATCACCAGGGCGCCGGCGACGGCGGCGGTGGCCGCCACCGCCGTCACCGCGTAGATCCCGATGACGGTTCTCCACCTCTCGGCGTCCTGCATGGTGTCCTTCCTGCTTCCGTGCGTCGGGTTACTTGCCGAAGGAGAGGAGCGCGCGGCTCTGCTTCCCGGGGGCCGGGCTGTAGGCCCTGCCGTTGAGCAGGAACATCCGCCCGCCCGCCCAGGCGAGCTGCAGGCCGGAGTTGTAGAAGACGCCCTCGGCGCCCGCGGCCGCGGCCGGGGTCCGCAGGAGCGGCTGCGCGCTGCCGTCGGCCGGCGCGAGGGAGACGACCGAGGCCGCCTCGACCTTGCCGGGCGAGACGTACACGACGACGCGGCCGCCCTCGACGGCGAGCGGCCACACGCTGCGGCCCTTGGACTGCTCGGCGGTGCGCCACTTCTCCTTGCCCGTGTTCAGATCGACGGCGACGACCTGGTTGGCGGCGTCCGCGTCGATGCCGAGCTCCTTGCCGGGCTTGCCCCCGGCGACGTAGAGGGTGTCGGCGTCGGCCGTGGAGGCGAGGCACTCCTGGAGGCCGTCCGCGGAGCCCCATCCGTTGCACCGGCCGGGGACCCCGAACGCCGGCTCGCTCTGCGAGCGGATCTTTCCGTCGGCGGCGAAGGCCGTGATGCTCCAGACCTTCCTCTCCGAGTGGTAGGCGGCGACGACGAGCGGGTCCATGGACAGGACGCGGCCGAGCTTCCAGCCCTTGTCGTACGTGTGGCTCCACTTGGGGGCGGCCGTCACCGGGTCCACTTCCTGGAGCATCACCTGTTCGGCGCCGGCGCAGCTGCGCTTGAGGAGCAGGCGCGAACCGCCGGCGAACTCGGACGGGTAGCAGCCGTTCTCGTTCGAGGTGCCGAAGAGCTTCCTGCCGTCGGTGACCGAGAAGCCGCTCATGCTGGTCGACCGGGCCACGGCGACGGTGTCACCGCTGATCGCCAGCGTGAACGGGCCCGTGGAGTCGAACTTGGTCTCCTGGGGCACCGCCGTCTTCCATCCGGCCTTGCCCGTGGTGAGGTCGATCTGCTGGAGGTCCGTGCAGTGCGAGGTCAGCGAGTCGCTCTCGTGGACGGCGACGACCAGTTTGCCGTTGGCGGAGGGGGCCGGCGGAACCCCGCACAGGGGCGTCGGCAGCGCCACCTTCCACTTCTCCTGGCCGTCGGCCACCGCGTAGGCGGTGACCTCCTTGAACATCGCCTTCACGACCACCTCGCCCACCCGCCACGGGCCGAACTGGTTGGTTCCCGCGCCCGCGACCTCGGTCTGGTTGTCGCGCAGCCAGACCCTGGCCTCGCCTGGCTTGATATCGCCGTTGGGGTCGTAGGTGTCGCGGCCGACGCCGGGGCCCTTGCCGTCGCCCTGGTCGACCGAGGGCGAACCGGAGGGCGCGGCCGGGTTCTTGCCGTCCTGCGCGGCGGGCGTGCCGCGGTCGGTGCGGACGGTGACGTACACGCCGGCGCCGATGGCGAGCAGGACGGCGACCAGCACGGCGAGCACGACGCTTCCGGGGCGGTCCGTGAACCGGCCGCCCGTACGGGCGGGCGCGGCGGCGGGGACGGGGACGGTCGCGGGCGTATCGGGTGCGACCTGCCAGGGCTGCGGCGGTGGCCCGAACGTGCCGTAGCCGCCGGGTCCGGGCGGGGGCCCGAAGCCGGCGGGTGCCGGGGGCCACTGCCCATCGGGATTCGGCTGTTCGCCGGAGGTGCGACCGGTCATGGGGAGAGTGTGCCGGTCAGGCAGGATTTCTAGAATAGATTTTTAGACTACTTCCTCGCCGGAGCGATCATCGCGCGCAGCTCGACCGGCTCGGGATGCGGTGGTCGCAGCCGGCCCACCGCATCACGAGCCAGGGCGTCACCAGCGGACGGGCAGCTGCCGTACGCCCCGGATCAGCATGCCGGGCAGCCAGGACAGCTCCGCCCCGTCGGTGTCGGCGGTGAGTTCCGGCAGGCGCTCCAGCAGCGAGCGGAGCGCGATGCGGCCCTCCAGCCGGGCCAGCGGCGCACCCAGGCAGTGGTGCAGGCCGTGCCCGAAGGCGATGTGGCCGCGGGCGTCGCGGCGGATGTCGAAACGGTCCGGGTCCTCGAAGCGGGCCGGGTCGCGGTCCGCGTCGGCCATGGAGATCAGGACGGTGGAGCCCGCCGGGATCACCACCCCGCCCATCTCCACGTCCTCCAGGGCGAGCCGCTCGGTGGAGGTCTCGACCGGGCCGTCGTAGCGGAGCATCTCCTCGATCGCACCGTCGAGGAGGCCGAGGTCCGCGCGCAGGTCGGCGAGCTGGTCGGGGTGGGCGAACAGGGCGCGCATCCCGTTGCCGATCAGGTTGACCGTGGTCTCGTGCCCGGCGATGAGCAGCAGGACGCTCATGCCGATGAGCTCCTCCGGCGAGAGCCGGTCGCCGCCCTCGTCGACGGCGTGGATCATCCCGCTGAGCAGGTCGTCGCCGGGTGCGGCGCGCTTGGCCTCGATGAGCCCGGTCAGGAACCGGGGCATCTCCGCGTACGCGGCAGCCTCGGCCTCCGGGCTGGTACGGGCGACCATCTCGCTGGACCAGGCGCGGAACGACTCGCGGTCCATCTCCGGCACGCCCAGCAACTCGCAGATGACGGTGATCGGCAGCGGGAACGCGAACAGGTCCACCAGGTCGCCCCGGCGCTCCTCCCTCGCCTCCATCGCGTCCAGCAGCTCGTCGGTGATCTGCTGGATGCGCGGCGCCAGCGCCTCGATGCGGCGCGGGGTGAACTCCCGGGACACCAGGCGGCGCAGCCGGGTGTGGTGCGGCGGCTCGGCCATCAGCATGTGCGCGAGCGAGGGGTCGTCCTGGCCGGTGTTGATGATCTGGCCGATGTCACCGGACCGGAGCCAGTCGCGGCTCAGCCGCGGGTCGGTGAAGGCGCTGCGGCAGGCCTCGTGTCCGACGACCAGCCAGGCTTCCCGGCCTTCCGGTGTGCGAACGAGGTGGACGGGTCCCTGTTCCCGGAGTTTCGCGTAGACCGGGTAAGGGTTGCTGACGAAGTCCGTGCCGAGTTCAGGCAGTTCCACGATGGCAGGCCTGAGCACCATTTCATTCCCCCTGGATCGAGCGCGCGTTGTGACGTCACGCTTGGCGGTGCGTAACTTCCCCACAGTAGCCGCGCCCGTCCGCCACGGGGTGGCCGGCCTCCCGTATTACCGCTGTTGACCTGGAATTCTTCCGCGAAGCGGAAGTACGGGAGGACCGGGCACCCCGGCTCTGCTGCGGGGTCAGGCCGCCTGGACCACGGCGCAGGACCAGGTGAAGCCGCCGCCTCCGCCGATCACCACCGCGAACTCGCCGGGCTCCAGGCCGTGGGAGGACGAGATGTGGGCCAGGTTGGCCAGCAGGTCCCCGGCCCCGAGGTGGCCGCTGCCCTCGCGCAGCTGGAGGATCTCCACGCCCAGGAGTTCGTCGAGGAGGGCGTGCGTGATGGACAGGACGTGCTCGCCGAGGCGGGGCAGCGCCACGCAGCGGATGCGCGGGTCGCCGGGCTCGACGCCCGACTCCGCGAGCGACTGCAGGAGGGTGGAGCGTACGGCGTCGGCCGCGGACTTCAGGAAGGGCCCCATCCCCCCGTGCTCCTCCAGGTACGCCTTCTTGGGCCGGCGGATGTCGATGGGGCTGCCGGCCTCGAGGGGCGCCTCGGTGAAGGGGTCCCGGCCCCGGTACATGGCCTCGTACTCCGCGGCGGTCGCGAAGGTGAGCGAGCGCAGCAGCAGGAGGGGCCGCGAGCGCTCCGCGTCGCGGCGGTCCGGGTCGTGGCGGTGCAGCAGGGCCGCGGTGCCGGCGTCGCCGTAGACGGCTCCGTAGTCCGCCGTCCAGCGGTTGAAGGCGGGCGGGACGAAGCGGTCGCCGGTGGTGACCAGCGCGGCTTCCACCTCGGGGTCGGCGATGAGCCGGTCCACGGCGACGCCGAGGGCGGCGACGCCGCCGTTCGACATCTGCCGTACGCCGAGCGGGAGCGCGTCGTGCGCGCCCACCTGGTCGGCGACGTAGTGCGGGGGCGACCAGAAGTCGTGACCCTGGTGGAAGAGCCAGGCGTGTGCCACCAGGCCGATCCTCGCGGGGTCGAACTCGGCTGCGGCCAGGGCGCGCTCCGCTGCGCGCACGGCCAGCTGCGGTCCCGGTATGTCGGACACCGGTACCTCGGTCAGGCCGAACTGCTCGGCTTCCGCCTCCGTGATGCCGCCCGACGCCAGGACGTCGGACACCCGTTCCCGTTCCTCGGGCAGCCAGGTGGCTGCCTCCAGAGCAAGAGGTTCGATGATTTTCATGGAGCCCCCGTACGTTTCTTGCCGTGCACTGTCCCTGTCGCAGCAGGGATCCGTCTCGTTCAAACCTAGGCACGGATCTCGACCACGGGTGGAACCCTGATCGACTGCGCCTTGCCCGGTGCACGACCGGGCAAGGCGGCGGGGGCCGGCGGGTCAGGCCTGGCAGATGCCGCGCTCGTAGTCGAACGTGGCGGTGGCCTGCGAGTACTGCCACTGCGGGGCCAGCAGCTGGGTGGTGAGCTGCTGGGCGGCCGCGGGGCTCTCGACGACGTAGCCGAAGTCCTGGAGCCAGGACGGGTAGAGGTTCTTCGAGCCGATGTAGAACGTCGAGTCGTCGACGGAGACCAGCTTGTGGTGCTGCGCGTACGGGCTGCCGTCGGCCCACTTCGGGCTCGCCGAGCTGCGGAAGGTGGCCAGCTGGAGGTTGGAGCACATCGCGGCGCGGGCGCGCTGCTGGTCGCCGGTGACGAGGGCGAGGCGGCCCCGCAGGGTGTCGCTGATCTCGGAGAGCGACTTGATCTGGGAGTAGCCGCCGCTGCCGACCGCGCCCCGGTTGGCGGGGTCGCTGACGACGATGCGGACCTTGACGCCGGCGGCGAGCTTGGCGGCGAGGGCGTCGTAGAGGCGGATGTCGTAGCGGGGCAGCGGCGGGCAGGTCGCGTTGACGTCCTGCTGGGAGATCTCGATGTGCGTCTTCGCGCTGGAGACGAGCGTGCGCAGGGCGCTCTCCTCCGGGTTGACCGTGTCGTAGTCGCGGTCGGCGTTGGTGTTGTCGTGCAGGCCGACGGTGCACTTGGTGTCGGGGGCGGTGGGGAGGGTGGGGCGGAAGGCGGAGGTGGGGTCGCTCTGCCTGATGCCGACGCCGAGGCCGCCGACGGCGATGACCGGGACGTTGCCCGGGGCGGTCCCGGTCCCGCTCCCGGTCCCGCTCCCGGTCCCGGGGGTGTTCGCCGGGGCGGCGGGGCCGGCCGCCGGGGCCAGGGCCGGCAGGCAGGGGGCGTTGTTGGAGGAGGCGAACCAGACGCTGGTGAAGCTGCTCTTGTTCTGGCAGGTCCAGGACCACAGCTGGTCGAGGTAGCGGCCGGCGGACGCGGCCGCGGGGCCCTTCAGCGCGAGGTCGACGTCGGCCACCGGGTGGGTGGTCTCCAGGTAGTCGTCCTTCCAGCTGTTGATGCCGCCGGTGACCACGGACTGGTTGTCGACCACGAGGAGCTTGGAGTGGTTCCAGGAGAACGCGGTCTTCGAGGTCGTCATCGACGCCACGTTGAGGGTGATCCGCGAGGCGTCCGGGCCGAGCTTCGCGACGAGTTCGTCGCGGTACTTCGAGGGCACCACGTTGAGGTGGTACAGGGGGGCCGCGCCGACGAGGACGCGTACCGTCAGCTTGTTGCCGCGCGCGGCCGAGTTCTTGAGGCCGGCGACGACGGCGTCCTGGAACGCGCCGTTGGGGAAGGGCGCGAGGGTCGATATGTCGACGGTGCTCGTCGCCGCCGAGATGTTCTCGGTGATCTTCGACAGCAGGCGCTGGGTGCCCGGCCGCGTGGCGCAGGTGTCATCGCCCCAGCAGCCGGGGGTCTGCAGCAGCCAGTCGCCGCCGCCGGGGGTCGAGGCGTCGAGGGTGTTGCCGGCGGTGCGCTCCCACACCTGGCCCTCCAGCCCGGGCGAGACCTGGCGCAGGGTCTGCTCGACCGCGTCGAGGTGGGGCGTCGCGGGCGTCTCGGCCGCGGCCGCCGGGAGGGCGGGCAGCAGCAGGGCGAGGAGGGCGGCCGGGGCGGCGGCGCGGGCGAGGAGGGCGACGGGCGCCCGGTGCGGTGCGTGGCGGTGCAATGTGACTTCCTTGTGCGAGGGGACCGCCGTCGGCGCGGTGCGGCGCAGCGACGGGCGGGATCGAGATCGATGTCAAGATCAACTCGCGGAAGCTATCAGCCGGGTGGAAGGGGCGGAAGTCGGGTATGCCGGAATCGGCCACCCCGCTTCCACACCCCGAACCGGGCGCCCCGTCCGCCCCCGGACGGGCCGTCAGGAGGCCCGGGCGCGCGGCGGGTCGTAGGCGGGAGCGGGGTGCCGCCGCAGCGGGACGGGCGCGGGCGCCTGGGGTTCGGACGGCGCCGGGGCCTGCGCCGGGGCCTGGAGCCGGGCGTTGAGGAATCCGGCGAGCACGGCGAGCTCCTCCATCGAGGGGGCGCCGTTGAGGATCCGGAGCGAGGCGAGGGTCAGTTCTGGATGCGTCATGGCGGCAGGCTTCCGTGGTTGCGGGCAGGGGGTGGTGCCGTGCCTTCTTCGCGCGGCGCGGCCCGTTGCGGGCGCGGGTGTCGTCGCCCGGGCCCGCCCTGCGCTCCGCCGCGCAGCCAGGGTGCACGAGCCCGGTCGCATCCCCCTCGACCTGCCCTGGACCAGCGGGATGGGCCGGGGCCCGGGTCCGGCCTACGGGATGGGTTCGGTGACGATGCCGGCGTCGATCTGCTTGTAGCGGTCAGCCTGGCGGGTCAGGACGGGGAGTCCGGAGCCGAGGGCGATGTACGCCGCGTGGGCGGTCGGCAGATCGGCGGCCCGTTCCCGGGCGAGCTGCGCGGCCGCCCAGCAGCCGGCCTCGTCCAGGGCGCGGAAGACGAAGCAGGGGGCGCAGAGCGCGTCCCGCAGCATCTGCGCCACGTCGCCCCGGGCGACTCCGGTGAGGCCTTCGGCGAGCGCGACGGCCGGCACGTACAGGGGCTGGACCTGCCGGACCGAGCGGAACACGCGGGCGGCCATGTACACGTCGCCGTGGGCCAGGGCCGCGATCGCGGTGTGGTCCAGGATGTAGCCGGTGTTCACGCGGCGCTCTGCCTGCTCCCGGCCCGACGCCGGGCCGACGGGGCCGGCCCGTTCTTCGCCATGCCGACACCATACGACTCGCCGGGCGGCGATCTGGCCGGTTTTCCGGGTTGGCACTCCCCCGGACGGGAACGGACATCCGAGAGGACCGATGGACGACCTGCGGAGTGCCCCGGCGTGAACCCTGAGATCGAACGCATGCGGCGCGCCGACCCCGCAGCCACCCGGTTCAAGGCGGCCACGGCCGGCATGTCCCTGCTGAGACTGGTGCTCCCCGACGGCCTCGTGGAACACCGCGAGCGGTTCCTGCGGGCCGCGGAGCGGTGCGGGCACGGGTGAAGCGGGGTCTTTCCGATACCTCGGCGCCGGGCGGATTCATCAAGGACCACGTGTGCCTGGCGGGTTACCGCATGCTCAACGAGCATGCGGAAGCCCGTCCGGGCGACCACGGCCTCCTGATGAGTTCGAAATGGCCGCTCCACCGCCTGGACCTGCTCCGGGAATCCGGGGTCGCCGCCCACCTCGGCGACGACCTCAGGCGGCCCGACGCGGAATTCACGGAGCGGGCGAGGGCGCTCGTACGGAAAAGGCTCGGACGTCCGGCGGAGTAGTCAGCGACCGGGCTCCTCGGCAGCGGCTCCGCTCACGCCGTCGTCCGGCGCCGGGGCGCTGTCCCGGCGGGCCCCGGGAACAGTGCTGCGGGAATCCCTGCCCCGCCCGAACGTCTCGGCCAGCTTGTCCGTCCAGCGGTCGGCCGGCTCCTCGGGGACGATCTTCATGCTCCTCCCCTTCTCGAAGCTCCCGTAGACGATCTTTTCGAGGGGCGCCTCGTACTTCATCCCGCTCGCTCGGATTTGGCGTGAGCAGCCTCCCGAAGAGCCGGTACGAGTCCTACGCCCGACGCCGCCCGGATCGCGCCACCGCCCCGGGCTCCTGGTCCGGAGCCTGCACCTGCACCTGCTGCCACGTCCGGGGCCAGTTCCCGGAGGGCGGAGGCGGCCCCGCGATCCCGAGGTCGCGCCGGGCGCACACGTAGAACGCGTCGCGGGCCCGGCTCACCTCCTTTTCCGCGCTGGCCCACCCGTCCGCGTCGTCCCTCAGCCCGCGCGCGTACAACTCGACGTTCCACACGGCCTCGTGCCAGGCGCGAGCGGCTCCGATGGCTTCGGCGTCCCCGACGAGCAGCACCGACTCCCACTCGGCCGCGCGCCGCGACTCGGCCTCGGCCAGCAGCGCAAGGCCTTCGACCGGCTCCAGGGGATCCGCCACGTTCTCGAAACCCCTGGCCGCCCCGATGCGCTGTGCGATGCGTATCTGTTCCTTCAGGGTGCTCGCGTAGTTCGCGTAGGTGAGGAACCTCTTCTCGTCCCAACACTCCGCCCGCGCCCGCCGCCAACGGCTCCGCTCGGTGAGGCCGGCCACGGCGTAAGAGCCGACGGCTCCGACGACGACGCCGATCAGCGCCGGAAGCTGGTCCAAGATCCCCATCGATCCCCCGTTCGAGAGCACACCGGACGACAGCACAATGCCGCGTCCGGGTGCCCCGGGGAAGGTGGCGCGGTTGAGTACGCGCACTCATGACCCGGCCGCGTTGTCGCCGGGAGGATGGGCCGTGGCCACACCGCCGAGCCGAGGAGCAGTCGCGATGAACGCGCCGTCGTACGGACCGCCGCGGGGGCGCGTCCGGCCCCACGTGGCCTGGTACGCGCTCCCCGCCGCGTCGCTGCTCGCCGCCCTGGCCTTCGCCGGGCTCGGCGTGGTCGCGGGGCTGTTCCTCACCGCGGGCAAGAGGTACGCCTGCGACGCCACCACCGCCTGCACGAAGACCCCGTACGAGGCCGGCTACCACGACCCGGCCTGGCCCCACTGGCCGTTCGTCACCGCGGCCGTCTGCGCGGCCGTCGCGGTCGCGGCGTTCGCCGCGATCCTGCTGGCCCGACGCCGTGCGCGGCGCGCCGCGCTACCCGCTCCGGTCCCGTCATGGGCGGCCGCGCCCCGGGGCCCTGGCGCAGGATGGACCGTATGACTTCCGCGTCGGCGACGCGCTGGTGGGCTGCACGACGGTGCGTCCGCCGGCGGACGACCCGACGGCCGCCACGGTGATCGCGCGGGTGCTGCCCGGGCACCGCGGCCGGGGCCTGGGCGGTGCGCTCTACGCCCACGGGCTGGAGCAGGCGCGGGCGCTCGGGGCCACGGTGATCGAGACGGTGGTCCTGGCCTCCACCACGGAGGGGCTGCACTTCGCCCGCCGCCGCGGCTTCGCCGAGGTCGACCGGTACGTTCTGCCGGGCCACACCGTGGCCTTCGTCGACCTGCGCCTGGAGCAGCACCACGGCTGAGGCGTGGGCGGGTGGGCGGGCAGGCGGGCTTCCCGTGCCCCGGGTGCCGACAGCGCCTCAGACGAGGCCGGCCAACAGATCCGCGAAGTCCCGCGGCCGGCTGAAGTAGCCGACGTGCGAGGCGTCGAGGGTGTGCACCTCGAAGGGGTTGTCCGGGGTCAGCGCGTCCGCTGTGCGGATCATGTGGTCCTGGACGGCCGGAGGGATGCTCCGGTCCGCGGCGAGCCGGACGAAGGTGTGCGGGACACGCCCCCAGCCGTCGGCCCGGACCACCGCACCCGGCTCCAGCATCGCGTAGTTCTCGTCCGGGTCCAGGGAGTCCAGCAGCAGCCGGAACTGGTGGTCGGTGGAGTCGGCCATGACCGCGGCCTTCAGCTCCGCGAACAGCTGCGGGTCGGCGTGCGCACTGCGCCAGTTCAGCCGGACCACGTCCTGGTCGGCCCCGTCCGCGCGGGGCACGGTGATGCGCGCGGCCAGGGCGTCGAGCAGGTTGTCGTCGACCACGTCCCACGGCTCGGTGAGCATGGCCGGGTCGCTGAGGCAGACCGCCGACAGGTAGACGGTGCGGTGGAGCAGTTCCGGTGCGGCGTTGGCGACGGCGCTGACCGTCAGACCGCCGAAGCTGTTGCCGACCAGGACGACGGGCCCCGCAGCGGCGAGGCGGCGTACGACGGTGAGCACGTGGCGCACGTTGTCCTGCAACGTGACACCTCGCATCGGCGACGGGTCGGCGGCCAGTGCGGTGACGTCCTGCGGCTGCCGGTAGTAGGCGGCCGGACCGTCGGCGAGGTCGCCGTGGCCGGGCAGGTCGACGGCGTGCGAACGGTGCCCGAGCAGGGCCAGTTCGTTCTGCAACGGGCCCCAGGCCCGGGCGTTGCTGGAGCCGCCGTGAACGAATACGAACGTAGGGCTCAAGGTTGCGCGCATGGTGAAGGTCCTCGCTGGTCACGGCACTAGGCGAGCCGGGTGTTGGCGTCGGCGTACGGGAGGGCGTCCGCGCCGAAGGTGAAGGTGCCGTGCTCGGTGATCTCCCGCGCGGCCCGGGTGAGGGCGCCCAGCGCCGCGCGGGACAGGGCGGAGCCGGTGCTGACGCGGCGCACGCCCAGGGCGCCGAGGTCGGCGACGGAGAGGTTCAGGGCGCCGCCCATCAGGACGTTGACGGGGCGGGAGAGCGCGGAGCAGACGGCGCGGACGGCCTCTGCGTCGGGCAGGGCGGGGGCGTAGAGCACGTCGGCGCCGGCCTCCTCGTAGGCCCGGAGGCGGCGGATGGTGTCGTCGAGGTCGGGGCGGCCCTGGAAGAAGTTCTCGGCGCGGGCGGTGACGGTGAAGGGGAAGTCCAGCCGCGCGGCCGCTTCGACGGCGGCCGCGACCCGTTCCACGGCTTCGCCGAGCGGGCGCACGGGGTCCTCGTCGCGGCCGGTGGAGTCCTCGATGGAGCCGCCGACCAGGCCGGCTCCGGCGGCGAGCCGGATGGTCTCGGCGACGTCCTCGGGGCGTTCGCCGAAGCCGCTCTCCAGGTCGGCGGTGACCGGCAGGCCCGTGGCGTCCACGATGACGCGGGCGTTGGCGAGGATCTCGGTACGGCTGACCCGGTTCGCGCCGTCGGGGCGGCCCAGGCTGTGGGCGAGGCCGGCCCCGGTGGTGGCGAGGGCGGCGAAGCCGAAGCCGGCCAGGAGGCGTGCGCTGCCCGCGTCCCAGGGGTTCGGTACGACGAAGGGGCCCGGGCCCGCGTGCAGGTCCCGGAAGGCGACGGCCCGCTGGTACTGGGCTTCGGCGGCGGCGGTGCGGTTCATGTCGTTCCTCGTGGGAGTGCGTCGGACGGGCTGACGGGCGCGCCGACGCCCTCAGTCGGCGGCGCGCACCGGCTGCTCGCCGCTCGGCAGGGCGGCCGGCAGGGCGGCCGACGGGGCAGCCGGCGGGGCAGCGGGGCGCCTGCGGGAGACGCCGACTCCGGCCAGGCAGATCGCCCCGCCCAGCAGGGTCAGCCAGCCGGGGATCTCGTCGAGGGCGGCCCAGGCGATCAGCACGACGGTGGCGGGCACCGCGTACGTGGTCGCGCCCATCTTCCCGGCGGTGGTCCGCGCGAGCGCGTACGTCCAGGTCGTGAAGGCCAGGGCGGTCGGGAAGAGCCCCAGGTAGAGCATGTTGAGGGTGGCGGAGAGCGGGGCGTCGGGCAGCTCGCCGGCGAGCTGCCAGGCGAAGGGCAGGGTGACGGCCGTGCCGACGAAGCAGCCGTACGTGGTCACCTGGATCGGGGTCGCGTACTTCAGCGCCGGCTTCTGCGAGACCACCCCGGCCCCGTAGGCGAGGGCCGCGACCAGGCAGAGCAGCACTCCGGACAGGGAGGCGGATTCACCGTTGGAGGTGGACACGCCCACGATGGCGGCGCCCGCGAAGGAGACCCCCATCCCCGCCAACAGCATGCGCGGGAAGCCCTCCTTGAGCAGCCAGCCGCTGAGCAGCGCGATCACGATCGGGCCGATGTTGACGATCATGGCCGCCGTCCCGGCGTCCACGAGCTGCTCGCCCCAGTTCAGCGTCACCATGTACAGGCCGAACCAGAGCACCCCCGAGGTCAGAATGCCGGGCCATGCCTGCCGCGCGGGCAGCGGTACGCGCTTGATGACCAGTACGAGCCCGAGCGCGGCCGAAGCCGTCAGCAGCCGTCCCAACGCCAGTGCCCCGGGGCTGAAGTGAGCGGCCGCGGAACGGATCGAGACGAAGGCCGAGGCCCACAGCGCGACGGTGACACATGCGGCTAGGAGGGCACGCCGATCAGTTCTGGCATCGCCAGCCGTTTGGTCCATGCGAGCAAGCTACTCACAGCGGTCCCGCCTGCACACTCGGTTTCTCCGCGTCATGGTCCCTCGTCCGTCAGCAGCAGCTTCTTCTGCGGCTTGCCCATCGCGTTGCGCGGCACCGCCTCGACGAAGCGGACCTCGCGGGGGCGCTTGTGCACCGACAGGTGCGCGGCGACGAAGTCGGTCAGTTCGGCTCCGGTGACCCCTTCGGCGACGACGAAGGCGACGATGCGCTGGCCGAGGTCGGCGTCCGGCACGCCGACCACGGCCGCCTCGGTGACCTTGGGGTGGTCCAGCAGGGCGTTCTCGATCTCGCCGGCGCCGATCCGGTAGCCCCCCGACTTGATCATGTCGATGGAGGCGCGGCCGACGATGCGGTGGACCCCGTCCGCCTCGTCGACGGCCGCGATGTCGCCCGTACGGAACCACCCGTCTTCCGTGTACGCGGCGGCCGTGGCTTCCGGGCGGCCCAGGTAGCCCGAGAACAGCGTCGGCCCGGTGAGCTGGAGTTCGCCGATCTCGGCGCCCGGCTCGGCGGCGATGCGGGTACGGATGCCGGGCAGCGGGGTGCCGACGGTGCCGGGGCGGACCGCGCCGCCCGCGCGGCCGCTGACGGTGATCAGGGTCTCGGTCATGCCGTAGCGCTCCACGGGCCGCAGGCCGGTGAGGCGTTCCAGGTCCCGGAAGACGGGCGCGGGCAGCGCGGCGCTGCCGGAGACGAGGAGCCGGGCGCCCGCGAGGGCGGCCGCCTCCCGCGGGGCGCGGGCGATGCGGGACCAGACGGTGGGGACTCCGAAGTAGAGGCTGCCGCCGGCCGCGGCGTAGGCCTCGGGGGTGGGGCGGCCGGTGTGGACCAGGCGGCTGCCGGTGCGCAGGGCGCCGAGGACGCCGAGGACGAGCCCGTGCACGTGGAACAGCGGCAGTCCGTGGACGAGGGTGTCCTCGGCGCTCCACTGCCAGGCTTCGGCGAGGGCGTCGAGGTCGGCGGTGACCGCCTCGGCGGACAGGACGACGCCCTTCGGGGGCCCGGTGGTGCCGGAGGTGTACAGGACGAGGGCCGGGTCCGCGGGCCCCGCGGCCGACGCGGGCGTCGCCCCGGAGCGCCGGGCGAAGTCGACGTCGAGGAGCTCGGCGCCCGAGTCCCGCAGGATGTGCTCGCGCTCCGCGGGCCCGGCGTCGGGCGGCAGCGGTACGAAGGGCACTCCGGCGAGCAGCGCGCCGACCGCGGCGGCGACGGTCTCCAGGGTGGGGGTCGCGGTGACGGCGAAGGCCGGGGCGCCGGCGACGTCCGCGGCCACGGCCCGGGCCGCGCCGAGCAGTTCCTCGTACGACGCGGCGCGCCCGGCCACGCTGATGGCGTCCGGGCGGTCTCCGTACGTGCCGGTGAGTGCGGTGAGCACGAGCGGCGTCCCCCTGCGGTGTGCGGCGCGGCTGATCGGTGGTCGGGGCCAGGGTACGGCGCGCACGCGCGCACCCCGGCCGCCGAGGTCCACGACGGCCGGCGGGCGTCAGATCACTCCCTGCGCCAGCATCGCGTCCGCCACCCGCTCGAAGCCGGCGATGTTCGCGCCCGTCACGTAGTCGCCCGGGGCGCCGTAGCGGGCGGCCGTCTCGTACGAGACCTCGTGGATGTCGCGCATGATCGAGGCGAGTTCGTCCTCGACGCGCTCCGCGCTCCAGGCCACGCGGCCCGCGTTCTGGCTCATCTCCAGGGCGCTGACCGCGACTCCGCCCGCGTTCGCCGCCTTGCCCGGGCCGAAGGCGACCCCGGCCTCCTGGAGCAGGCGGACGGCCTCGGGGGTGGTGGGCATGTTGGCGCCCTCCGAGACCGCGCGGACGCCGTTCGCGATCAGCAGGCGGGCGTCCTGCGCGTCCAGTTCGTTCTGGGTGGCCGACGGGAAGGCCACGTCCGCGGGGACCTCCCAGACCCGGCCGCCGGGGACGTAGCGGGCGGAGGAGCCGCGGCGCTGCGCGTACTCGCTCACCCGCCCCCGTTCGACCTCCTTGATCTGCTTCAGCAGGGCGAGGTCGATGCCCTTGTCGTCGATCACGTAGCCCCGGGAGTCGGACGCCGTCAGCGGGTTGGCGCCCAGCTGCTGGAGCTTCTCGATCGTGTGGACGGCCACGTTGCCGGAGCCGGAGACGACGGCGGTGAGGCCGTCCAGGGCGGCCCCGCGCCGCGCCAGCATCTCGGCGGCGAACAGCACGCTGCCGTAGCCGGTGGCCTGGGGGCGGATCGCCGAGCCGCCCCAGCCGCGGCCCTTGCCGGTCAGCACCCCGGCTTCCCAGCGGTTGGTGATGCGCCGGTACTGGCCGAAGAGGAAGCCGATCTCGCGGCCGCCGACGCCGATGTCGCCGGCCGGGACGTCGGTGTGCTCGCCGATGTGGCGGTGGAGCTCGGTCATGAAGGACTGGCAGAAGCGCATGACCTCGGAGTCCGACCTGCCGTGCGGGTCGAAGTCGCTGCCGCCCTTGCCGCCGCCGATGCCGAGGCCGGTCAGCGCGTTCTTGAAGATCTGCTCGAAGCCGAGGAACTTCACCACGCCGATGTCCACGGACGGGTGAAAGCGCAGGCCCCCCTTGTACGGTCCGAGCGCGCTGTTGAACTCGATGCGGTAGCCGCGGTTGACGTGGACGCGGCCGTGGTCGTCCTGCCACGGGACCCGGAAGATGATCTGCCGCTCGGGCTCCACGAGCCGCTCGACGAGACCCGCCTCGGCGTACTCGGGGCGCGCCGCGAACACGGGGGCCAGGGTGTCCAGGACCTCCCGTACCGCCTGGTGGAACTCGGGCTGGGCGGGGTTGCGGCGTTCGATGTCGGCCCGCAGCGCGTCCAGGCGGTCCTTCGGGTCCTTGGGGTCCTTCACGATCTGCTCCTCCTGGAGGTCGGGCCGGGGCCGGGGGGGCCGGGCCCGGGGGCCCGGCCGGGGCCGGCTCAGGCTGGTCTGCGCCAGCTCCCGGCATGGCGGAATTCGCTGTTCCGGGTGCGGTCCCAGCCGGAGGCTACCGTGCGCTGCTGCTCCGTTCCCGGGTCTTCGGACCTGCTCAGCAGGGCCGTCAGGACCGCCATCACGGCGGCCGTCTCCGCCGCGTCGGGATGCCCGCCGGTGATCCGCCACGGCTCCCCGGCCGCGGCCGGGACCTGCGCGACGTCCTGCGCGACGGCCTGCCCGGCGCCCTGCTCCGGGGCCCCGGCCCCCTCCGCGGCCGTCATACGGGCGGGTTGCCGTGCTTGCGCGACGGCAGGTCGGCGTACTTGGTACGGAGCATCGCGAGCGCCCCGACGAGCACCGAACGGGTCTCCGCCTGGTCGATGACGTCGTCGACGAGGCCGCGCTCGGCCGCGTAGTACGGGTGCATCAGCTCGGTCGTGTACTCCTTGATCTTCTGCGCGCGCATCGCGTCGGGGTCGTCGGCCCCGGCGATCTCGCGGCGGAAGATGACGTTCGCCGCGCCCTCGGCGCCCATCACCGCGATCTCGTTGGTGGGCCAGGCCAGCGCCAGGTCCGCGCCGATGGACCGGGAGTCCATGACGATGTACGCGCCGCCGTAGGCCTTGCGCAGCACGAGCGAGATGCGGGGCACCGTCGCGTTGCAGTAGGCGTAGAGCAGCTTGGCGCCGTGGCGGATGATGCCGCCGTGCTCCTGGTCGACGCCGGGCAGGAAGCCGGGCACGTCCACGAGGGTGACGATCGGGATGTTGAAGGCGTCGCAGAACTGCACGAAGCGCGCGGCCTTCTCCGAGGCGTGGATGTCCAGCACGCCCGCGTAGCTGGCGGGCTGGTTGGCGATGAAGCCGGTGACGTGGCCGTTCATCCGGGCCAGGGCGCAGATGATGTTGGTGGCCCAGGCCGACTGGACCTCGAAGTAGTCCCCGTCGTCGACGACCTCCTCGATGACCTTGCGGATGTCGTACGCCTGCTGCGGGTTGGCGGGGACGATGCCGCTGAGGGCCTCGGTGCGCCGGTCCGCGGGGTCGTCGGTCGGCTCGTGCGGCGCCATCTCGCGGTTGTTGGCGGGCAGCAGCGAGAGCAGGTGGCGCACCTCCTCCAGGCAGGTCTCCTCGTCGTCGTACGCGAAGGCGGCCACCCCGGAGGTGCCGGCGTGCACGTCGGCGCCGCCGAGGCCGTTCTGGGAGATCTCCTCGCCGGTGACGGCGCGTACGACGTCGGGGCCGGTGATGAACATCTGCGAGGTGTCGCGGACCATGAAGATGAAGTCCGTGAGCGCCGGGGAGTACGCGGCGCCGCCCGCACAGGGGCCGAGCATGACCGAGATCTGCGGGATGACGCCCGAGGCCTTGGTGTTGCGCTGGAAGATGCCGCCGTAGCCGGCCAGCGCGGAGACGCCCTCCTGGATGCGGGCGCCCGCGCCGTCGTTGAGCGAGACGAGCGGGGCGCCGGCCGCGAGGGCCATGTCCATGATCTTGTGGATCTTCGTGGCGTGGGCCTCGCCGAGCGCCCCGCCGAAGATCCGGAAGTCGTGCGCGTACACGAAGACCGTGCGGCCGTCCACCGTGCCCCAGCCGGTGATCACACCATCGGTGTAGGGGCGCTTGGCCTCCAGTCCGAATCCGGTCGCGCGGTGTCTGCGCAGGGCCTCGATCTCGTGGAACGAGTCCGGGTCGAGCAGCAGGTCGATGCGCTCGCGGGCGGTCAGCTTGCCCTTGGAGTGCTGGCGTTCGGTGGCCCGCTCGTCCGGCCCGGCGAGCACCTGGGCCTTGATCTCGGCCAGTTCTGCGGCACGGTCCTGGGCGGGTATGGGTGGCGCGTCGATGATGGTCATGTGGCTCCTCCAGGTCTGCGGCCGGATTCCAGCCACCGTCGCTGGCGGGGCTCAAGAGGCCTTGGAAACACGCTCGAATCCCACGCGATACCCGGTCCTGAAGCCCTTATGATCAGCGGACTTGACGTTCCGATGACCTTGGGGGCCGGCATGGGGATCGCAAGGCTCGTCTCGCTCGTCGCCGCCACCGTCACCACGGGCCTGATGGCAGGCCTGTTCTTCGCCTTCGACGTGTCGGTGATGCCCGCGCTGAAGCGGTCCGACGACCGGACCTTCGTCGCGGTGATGCAGCGGATCAACGTCGCGATCGTCAACGGCTGGTTCCTGCTGGCCTTCCTCGGCGCCCTCCTCTTCACGGGGCTGGCGCTGGCCCTGCACCTGCCCGCCGACGGGCACGACGTGCTGGCGCCCCTCATCGGGGCGTTCGTCGCCTACGCGCTCGCGCTGGCGGTGACGGGGCGGGTGAACATCCCGCTCAACAACGCCCTGGAGGCGGCCGGTCCGGCCGAGCGGACCGCCGACCCCGCCGCCGTGCGCCAGGCGTTCGAGAAGCGCTGGGTTCCCGCCAACCGGTGGCGCACCGTGCTGTGCACGGCGTCCCTCGGCTTCCTGGTGTGGGCCCTGCTGGCGCGCTGAGCGCCCGACGGGCACCCGGCACGCCGCGGGCGCGCCGCTACGGAGCCACCGCCGCGAGCGCCCGTGCCGCAGGGGCCGCCGCCCGCCCGGCGGCCGGCCTCTCCTCGCGCAGTACGTCCCGCAGCGCGAGCGCGAAGCGGTCGATGTCCGCGGGGGTGTTGTCGTAGTGGACGGAGGCGCCGACGGCCGTGTCGCCCCCGGCCGAGGCCGGGTGCAGCGGGGTCTCCTGCGCGACCGCCTTGCGGACCACCACCCCGCGCCGCGCCAGCCCGCGGCGGATGAGGGCGGCCGGCACCTCGTCGTGGCGGAAGCCCACGATCCCGGCCTGCTGCCGGCCCGGGGCCAGCAGCCGGATCCCGGGCAGCCGGCCCACGGCTGCGCGCAGCCGCGGCAGGAGGCTCTCGTACGGGCCGGACGTGTCCGCGTCGTGCCGGGCGAGGGCCTCGTACAGCGCGGCCACGGCCGCGGCGACGGGCGGCCGCGCGAGTGACTCCCCCAGGCCCGGGTCCACGTAGCCGAACCCGATGCCGTCCGGGCCGCGCAGGAACCGCCAGCCGTCGGCGGTGAGCAGGGCGCAGCCGATGCGCGCGGCGTCGACGGGGAGCTGGCCGACGGAGTGGGAGGCGTCGACGGCGTACAGCGCGCGGTGGCCGGCGAGGAGCGCGCCGACGGCCTCGACCGGGTTGACGGTTCCGCAGGCCTCGGAGACGTGGACGACGGAGACGAGCGCGACGTCCTCGTCGAGGTGGTCCCGCATCCAGTCGAGGTCGAGGTCGCCGTCCTCGCGCAGCGGCACGACTTCCAGGGTGCAGCGGGTGCGGTCGCGCAGGGCGACGAGCGTGGCCAGGCGGGCCACGCCCTCGTGCGGCGTGGTCCAGATCCGGTCGCGGGGGCCGAGGGGGAGGCGGGAGGCGAAGGAGTCGAAGCCGTCGGCCGCGCCGGTGAACAGGACGGTGTGGCGGGCCGGGACGCCGAGCAGGGCGCCGAGGCGCTCGTGGATCCCGGTGTCGAGGACGGGGCCGAGGCTCTCCTCCAGCACGTAGGGCCCGAAGCGGTCGTCGCGCGCCGTGCAGTCGGCGAGCACGGCGTGCACGGCGGCGGGCATCCGGCCCGTACCCGCGGTGTTCAGGTGGGCCGTCGGGGCCGTCGCCCGGGCCTTCGGGGCCGTCAGGGCCATCGGGGCGGGGTGCGACGTCTGCGCGTTCACTTCGGGGGCCTCCCCTCGCTGTTGGGGTGTACCAGATGTTGCCATCGTCTCTGGCAATACATTGCCCAGAAGCCCCGCGCATTGGCAACGTCCGCTCCGGCGAGACTCTAGTTCCGGAGGCCATCTCCTCTTGTGCCAAAAGAGGTTGGCAATAGTTGGCAAGGGTGTGTTCCGATCCTGCCAGAACTACTGTTTCCGCAGGTCAGATGGGGTTTATGGAAGGCGTGACAAAGGTCCGGGCAGGGCGAATCGAGCGTGTTTTCCAGGGGTGTTGAGCGCATCTCCACCGAATGACGAGTGAATCCCGAGGATTCGTTGCCAATCTTCTTGGCAGAGAGGTTGCCAAGCAGGAACACAACACTTGCCACGGAGGAGTCACCATGAAGAACATCGCCCGAGTCTTCGCCACCACCGCCCTCGTCGGCTTCGCGGTCCTGACCGCCGGCGGCGTCGCCCAGGCCGACGGCGGACCGGGCACCGACTGGCCGGTCGCCCCGGCCTCCGCGACCCCCGGACCTGGGACGGACTGGCCGATCGGCCCCAAGACCGACTGGCCGGTCGCCCCGAACACCGACTGGCCGTAACCACCCGAACACGGCGCCCCGGCAAGGTTTTGCCAGCCGCCGCACCGCACGGCACCACACGACACCACCGCTCGAAACAGCACGCACCGCACCGCACCGCAGCAGCCGAGTCGCCCAGCCAGTCGCTGTCGAAGGAGCACGCCCAGATGTCACTCTCCGGCCTCATCGAGCGGCACGCACTCGCGCGGCCCGAGGCGATCGCCGTGACCAGCCCCGCCCCCGACGGCGGCGGCGGACACTCGCTCTCCTACGGGGAGCTGAGCCGGTCGGCCGACCGACTCGCGGCCCACCTGACGGACCTGGGCGTCGTACCCGGCGACCGGGTGGTCACCGCACTGCGGCCCGGCCCGGAACTGGCGACCGCGCTCCTGGCGGTCCTGCGCGCCAAAGCCTCCTACGTCCCCGTCGACCCCGGCATCCCCGGCGACCTCCTGCGGACCGTCGTACGCGACAGCGCGGCGCGCGCCGTCGTCACCGACGCGGCCACCGCGGCGCGACACGCCGACGGCACCGCCGGCCCGGACACCGCGACCGTCCGGGTGGACACCGACGCCGCCCGCATCGCGGCGCGCCCCGCCGCGGCCCCGGCCCCCGCCGGCTCACGCGAGGCCGGCCCCAGACCTGACGACGCGGCGTACGTCCGCTGGATCCCCGGACCCGACGGCGCCCGCGAGGCCGTGGCCGTACCGCACCGGGCCCTGCTCGACCTCGTCGGCGCGGCCGATCCGGTACGGGTGACCCGCGACGACGTGGTGGCCCAGACCGCCGGCCCCGACTCCTCCGCCTTCGCCTTCGAGCTCTGGTCCACCCTCGCCGCCGGCGCCCGTCTGGTCGTCCTGGACCCCGGGACGGCGGCCGACCCGGCCCGCCTGGAGCACGCGCTGGCCGGGCACGGCGTGTCCGTTCTCTTCCTGGCCACCGCCCTGTTCCAGCGGCTCGCCCGCGAGCGGCCCGGCGCCCTCGCCCCGCTGCGCACCGTCCTGTTCGGCGGCGAGGCCTGCGACCCGCGCGCCGTGCGCCGGGTGCTGCGCGCCGGGGCGCCGGGGCGGCTCGTCCAGGTGTACGGGGCGGCCGGCTCCGCGCCCTTCGCCCTCTGGCACGAGGTGTCGGACGTCCCCGAGGACGCCCGCCGCATACCCGTCGGACGCCCCCGCGACGGCGTGCGCGCCGTGGTCGTGCGCGGCGACGGCGCACAGGCGGGCCCGGGCGACACCGGCGAACTCCTGCTGGGCGGACCGGCCGTACGCGGCTTCGCGGGTCTGGAGGACCGCTGGAGCGACAGCGCCGGCGCTACGGCGCTGCGGCGCACCGGCGACCTGGTGACCGTGCGCGAGGACGGCGCCCTGGAGTTCGCCGGCCGGTCCGCGGACCGGATCACCCTGCACGGGATGCCGGTGGAGATCGGTGCGGTCGAGTCGGCGCTGCGGGAGCACCCGGGCGTCGCCGAGGCGGTGGTCACCCCGGCCGGGGACCCCGACGGCGGAAGGCACCTGGTCGCGCACGTGGTGCCCGCGGCCGGTCCGCGGCCCGCCGTGGCGGACCCGGTGCGGATCGGCGAGTGGAAGGAGATCTACGCGGCCCTGTACGCCGACGCCCGCACCCGGGACCCGTACGCGCTGGAGGCGTTCGCCGACTCGATCGGCGCGTCCGGCCCCGCCGACGGCGCACCGGACGGGTCCCCGCCCGTGTCCGCGCGGGTGCTGCGCGAGCGGCGGGCGGCGACCGTCGAGTGCGTCCGCGAGCTGGGGCAGCGCCGGATCCTGGAGATCGGCGCCGGCACCGGCCTGCTCGCGGTGCCGCTGGCGGCCGGCGCGGACTGCGAGGAGTACTGGGCCACCGACTTCTGCGGCGCGGCCGTCGACGCGCTGCGCGCCCGGACCAACGCCGACGAGCGGCTGCGCGGCAAGGTCCGGCTCAGCTGCCGGGAGGCGCACGACACCGCGGGGCTGCCCTCCGGGTACTTCGACACCGTCGTCCTGAACTCGGTCGTGCAGCACTTCCCCGGCCTCGGCTACCTGCGCACCGTCCTCGCGCGCGCCCTGGACCTGCTCGCGCCGGGCGGCTCGATCCTGCTCGGGGACCTGCGCCTGCTCGACTGGAGCACCGGCCCCGATGCCCGACTGCGCGTCGCGCCCGCGCTGTTCACGGCGCTGGCCCGCGAGCTCCCGGCCGTGCGCAGGGTGGAGGTACGGGCCCTGCCGGGCGCCGGCGACCGCTACGACGTGGTCCTCGGGACCGCCGGGACGGCGGCCTCCGACGCCACCATCGCCGCCCTCTCCTCCCTCGGCTTCACCGCCGGGGAGTGCGTGAACACGCCGGCCGACTTCGCGGACACCGCCGGCCTGGAGGCCGTGCTGCGCGGGCACCTCCAGGCGCGGCTGGCCGACCACATGGTGCCCGCCGCGTTCGTGGTCCGCGGCGCGCTGCCGCTCGGCCCGGACAGCCGGACCGACCGGGCCGCGCTGGCCGCGTCCGCGACCGCGTCCGGCCCGGCGGCGGGGGTCCGGGAGCGGGCGGGCTTCCTGCCCGGCAACCGGCCCGGGACCCCGCTCCAGGCCATCGCCCGCGACCTGTTCGCCGAGGTGCTCGGCCTGCCGGCGCGCGTGGTGCACGCCGACTCCGACTTCTTCTCCCTCGGCGGCCACGCCCCGGCCGCGGCCCGGCTGGTGGCGCGGGCCCGCGAGGCGCTCGGCGCCCCGGTGGACCTGCGCGCCCTGTACGGGGCCCCGACCCCGGCCCGCCTCGCGTCGCTGGCCGGCGACGGGCCCGCCGCCGCCACCGGCCCCGGCCGGGGCGTCGCGCGCAGCGCCGTACTGCCGCTGCGGCTGCGCGGCGCCCTGGACGTGGCCGCGCTGGCGGCCGCCCTCGACGACCTGGGCCGCGGCCAGGGCGCCCTGCGCAACAGCCGGATCGGCTCGGCCGGGACCCGGCTGCGCGAACTCGCCGCCGACGACCACCTGCTGGAGCTGACCCTGCCGGGCGACGAGGTCGACCTCTTCTCGCACGCACCGCTGGCCGCGGCCCTCGCGGCGGCCTACGCGGCCCGGGCCGGCGGCGGCGCGCCCGCCCCCGCGGGAGCCCCGCCGCAGGGGGCTCCCCGGGCGGCCCGCGGCGACGCGGCCCCGACCGCCCCGCCGGGCAGCGCGCCGCTGGGCACCGAGGACACCTTCGGCACCCTGTCCCTGGACCTCGGCGCAGCCGCGCACGCGCGGCTCACCGCGCTGGCCGCGGAGCACGGCGCCACCCTGTTCATGGTGGTGCAGGCCGCGCTCGCCGCCCTGCTCGGCCGGCTGGGCGCGGAGGCCCGCGTCACCCTCGCCGCCCCCGTGGCCGCCCGGGACAGCGCGGCCCTGCGCGGCGCGGTCGGCGTGTACGGGCGGGTGCTCGCCCTGACGGTCGACACCTCCGGCGACCCGTCCTTCGGCGAGCTGGTGCGCCGGGTCCGCGCGGCCGCCCTGGCCGCCTACCGGCACCGGGACGCGGCCCTGGCGCAGCCGGGCGGCATCTCGCTGAGCGTGCTGCGCGAGAGCTACGGCGCGTTCCCGGCCGGGGCGCTGACCGTACGGCCCGAGTCGGAGCAGCTCCCGCTGCAGAACGCCGCGCTGGGGCTGACCCTGACCGAGCGGCACGGCCTTTCGGGCGCCCCGGCGGGGATCGGCGTCACCACCTCGTTCTCGTACGACGCGCTGGGCGAGCAGGCCGCCGCCCTGCTGACCGGGCAGTTGCTCGCGCTCCTCGACGCGGCCCTCGACGCGCCCCACGAGAGGATCGGCCGGCTGGGCCTGCCCGCCGCGGCGGGGGCGCCGGGCGGGGGCGGCCCGTGGAACGGTGCCCCGGGCGCCCGGCCGCAGGCGCCGCCGAGCATCGCGGCGATGCTGGCCGCGCAGGTGGCCCGCACCCCGGGCGCACCGGCCCTGGCCGGCCTGGACTACGCCGAGCTCGACGCCCGCTCCGACCTGCTGGCCCACGCCCTGATTGCCCATCAGGCGGGTCCCGGGACCTCGGTGGCCACCGCCATCGCCTCGCCGACCGGCTTCGCGGTGGCCGCGCTGGCCATCGCCAAGACGGGCGCGGCCTGCTTGCCGGTGGATCCGGCGCGCGGGCTGCCCGTCGGGGCGCGGCCCGCCGTACTGCTGCTGGACTCGGCCGCCGACCGGCTGCTGCCGCTGACCCCCGGGCCCGTGCGCCTGGTGCGCGACCCGGCCGCGGACCTGCTGCCGGCCGGTGCGAGCTGGCCGGTGCGCGAGGGCGACCGGACGCGGCCGCTGGACCCCGGCGGTCCGGTGGTGCTGGCGGTCGCGCCCCGCGGCAGCGTCGCGGTGGGCGGCGAGGCCCTCGCCGCGGCCTGCCTGGGCCGGGCCCGCGACACCGCCTGGCTGCTGAACGGCTATCCCGACGCGGAGGTCGCGATGGGGCTGCTGTCCGCGCTGGTGTGCGGGTCCCAAGTGCACCTGCCCGACCCGTCACTGGCGTACGGGACGCCGCCCGAGGTGCTGGGCTGGCTGCGCGAGACGGGGGCCTCGGCGATCCTGGGCCCGTCCGACGACGTACTGGTCGCGCTCGCCCGCGCCGAGGACACGGAGCTGACGATCAGCGCGGGCTGGCCCGAGGGGCGGCTGCTGGTCGAGCAGATGCCGGGCGGCCCGGCGCGGCCCGCGCCGGGGTACCACGCCTACGTACTGGACGCGCGGATGCGGCCGGTACCCGCCGGGGCAGTCGGCGCGCTGTACGTCGCCGGGGTCGGGGTGGCCCAGGGCTACCCGGGGCTGCCGGGCGCGACCGGGGAGCGGTTCCTGCCGGACCCGCTGGTGTGCGCGCAGGGCGGGGCCGCGCGGATGTGGCGGACCGGGCACGCCGCACGGGTCGCGGAGAACGGCAGCCTGCACGTCTTCGACCACCCGTGGGACGAGGACCCGTTCGCGGACGAGTTCGGCACGTTCGTCGTCGTCACGGACCCGGCGGGCCACCGCGCGCTGTGGCCCGCCGCGGTGCCCGTGCCGCAGCTGTGGCGCCGCACCCACGGCGAGGACCTGTACGAGCTGTGCCTGGACCACCTGGACGAGCAGCCCGCGGGCGACCGCCTGGGAGACCACCCGTGAGGGGCGGCGCGGTGGCGGTGGGCCCGGTGTCAGGCGGTGGAGCCGGGCAGGGTCCGGTGGGCCACGCTGACCACGTAGCACTCGCCGAGCGGGTGGGTGACGAAGTCCCAGCCCACGTCGCCCGCGTCGCCGCCGCCCGGCAGGTCGGCCAGGACCACGCGGCCCTCGGCGTCGCGGTCGAACCCGAAGGCGGAGAAGCGGCGGCGCAGCCCGTGGCCGAGGGCCTTGGTGTAGGCCTCCTTCAGGGTCCACAGCCGCAGCAGCCGGGCGCGGCGCTCGTCCTCGGGCAGCGCGGCCAGTTCCTCGCCCTCGCGCGGGGTGCAGACCTGGTCGCGCAGCAGCTCGAAGGAGATGTCGCGGTCGGCGGGCTCGGCGTCCACACCGATCGGGCCGGTGCGGCTGACGCCGACCAGGATCAGCTCGTCGGTGTGCGCGAGGCTGACCTCCAGTTCGCCGCCGAGCCCGCGCAGTACGGGCCGGCCGCCCAGCTGGTAGCCGAGGTCGAGGCTGCCCGGGCTCACGCCCAGGGCGAGCGCGGCGGTGTGCTTCATGACGAAGCGGGACACGGCGAAGCGCAGCCGGCCCGAGGCGACCGGCGTCTGGCGGTAGCGCGGCCAGTCCTGGCCGAGCAGGGGGCGCAGTTCGGGGTCGAGCAGGGCGGAGGTGAGCCACTGGCCCCACCGGGTGCAGACGACCGCCTGGCCGGTGGCGTCGAGCCGTTCCTCGACCGCGTCCCAGGGGCCGTCGGAGCCGGGGATGTACACGGGTGCGTCGAGCGCGTCGAGGGTGGCGAGCGCGGCCAGAGCTTCGCCGAGGGCGCCGGGCGGGCCGGCCGCGCCGAGCGCGCTGTGGGCGTCGGGCCCCGCGTCCCGCAGGCCGGGGACGTGCCGCCGGCCGGTCACCGCGCACGCCCGGTGGCCCGGATGTCGCAGCCGATGCCCTCGCGGTGGCGTTCGGCCAGCTCGGCCCAGATCCGGTCCCGCGCCTCGACGGACGCGGGCGTGCCCGGCCCGTCGGGTGCGATCCCGAGCCGTTCGGTGATCCGGGCGCTCGCGTGCAGCGCCCAGTGCGGGCTGCCGAGGAAGGGGTCGCGGCCGGTTTCGGCGGCGACGCCCTGGACCCCGAGCACGGCGGCGGCGAGCAGCACCATCGCCTGCCGGTCGGCGAAGGCCCGCATCCGCGGGTCGCCCGGGTCCGCGCCCTCGGCGAGGCGGCTCTGGCGGACCAGGGCGCGCTGCTCGCTCAGCAGCCGGCCCGCGACCCGGGCCAGCGCGGGGTGGACGGTGTCGCCCGCGCCGACGTCGGCGGCCGCGGCGATGCGGGTGAAGCGGGCGTGGGCGGCGGTGAGGGCGCTGACCAGGGTGTCGTCGCTGCCCGGCTCCGGCGGGATGATCCGCGCGGGCATCCGCTCGTCGAGGCGGAACAGCACCGAGGAGCACGGGGTGGCCGTGGCGCCGGGGCCGCCCGGGCCGCCCGCGTCCCAGCGCCGCCCGAACGCGGCCGCCAGGGCGGGCAGTTCCCGTACGACATCGGCCTGCCGGGCCAGGGCGTCCGCGCGGCCGGTCCCGGGCCGCTCCAGGCGGTCGACCAGCTCGGCCAGCATCCGCCGCTCGGGGCCGTCGTGGGCGGCGAGCCGGCTCTCGGTCATGACGAGCTGCAGCTCGTCCAGTACGTCGGCCACCACGATCGGCACCGTGTAGCCGGCGGCCGCGCGCACGCCCGGGCCGCTGCCCTGGGGCAGCCCGCAGGCGCGCAGCCCCACCGTCACCAGGGCCTCGCACGCGAGCAGATCGGCGAACGCGGCGGCCAGGGGCGCCTTCCAGCGGCGGCCGGCCCGGCCGCCGCCGGTGGCCTGCCCGGCGACCAGCGCGACGGTGGCGCGCAGGACCGCGCTCGCGGCGCCGGTCAGCGCCTGGGCCCCCAGCAGGGCGTCGCGCTGCTCCGCCCGCAGCACCGACCGGGCGTACCCGCTCGGCGCGGGCGGCGCGGCGGGCGGCCGGGCCGCCGCCTCCGGTTTCGCGGGCATGACGGAAACGGCGGCCGCGACGGACCCTGTGGTCCTCGTGTCGCGGCCGTCCTGGAGCAGACCCGGCCGGGTCGGGGCCATCGACGGCCTCCCTCTCGTCCTCATCGAAGCCGGCGCACGCTGCTGTTCAAGGCGTGCCAGGTGGCCAGCCGCAGGGTCTCGGCGCTCGCGCGTCCCAGCCACTCCCGCACGTACCGGCGGGCCTCGGCGAGATCGGTACCGCCGCCCAGGACCGGTTCGACGGCTTCTTCCCGCAGCATGACCTGCTGGGCGCAGACGACCCGTACGCCGTCCTCGTGCGGTTCGAGGGACCACTCTCCGCTGTGCGCGGCGACCAGTTCGGGGGAGGCGAGCTCCTTGTAGACGATCCGGGCGGCCGCGGGGAAGCAGAGCCGGACCGTGCGCGTGGTGACGCTCAGGCCGCCGGGTTCGGCGAAGGTGTCCACGGCGGCCACCTGCACGCCGGGCACGTCCTCGATGACGCGGGCGGCGTCCACGTGCGGGACCAGCTGCGCCCAGTCCTCGATGCGGTAGAGGAAGTCGTAGACCAGCTCGGCGGGTCCGGCGACGTCCACGCTGTCCTCGAAGGACAGCAGCAGCTCGTCCAGCCGCTCCCAGCGCTCGGCGATCTCCTTGACCTGGGCCAGCTGCGCCCCGGTCTCCTCTTCCCACTCCCGGCGGGCCCGCGCGCCGGTGTCCCCGGGCAGCCCTTCCAGGGTGCGCTCCTGGCGCAGCGTCAGCAGGGTCTCGGTGTCGTCGCGCGCCTCGACCGTCCAGCAGCCGGTGGTGGGCACGCCCAGCCGGAAGGTGTCCTCCAGCTCGAAGGCGACGGTGCGGGTGTGCGGGTTCAGGACGCGGCGCATGTGGAAGGAGCGGACCCGGTCGCCGGCCACGTCCCACAGGCGCAGCCGCTCGTGGGTGCCGTCGAAGTCCATCCGTTCCACGTGGACGGGGGACGGCAGCAGCAGCGGCCAGCGCACGGCGTCGGCGAGCAGTCCGTAGACCACGCCGGCCGGGGCGGCCACCTCGGCCGTCCGCTCGCTCGCGTGGACACGCTGCGAAGAAGACATGGAACGGCCTCCCCTCCGAGTGGGTGCAGATGTGCTCAAGCCTGCCCGGGGCCACTCGAACTTCGCTCAAGCCGGGACGGCCCTCAAGCGTGGGTCGTCTGCGTGAGCGCCTCCGCGAGCATCCGCCAGATCTCCGCGGCGAGGTCGATGTTGACGTCGTCCTGGGCCTGCTGGGCCAGCTCGCGCAGGCCCTGTACGCCGGCCGGGTCCCCGTCCAGGATCTGGAGCTGGTGGTGCAGGATCGACAGGCGCACCTGGTCGCGGTGGGTCATCCTCGGCTGGTCCCCGACCGCGTCGGCGAGCAGGGTGCGCGCGTCCTCGTACCGGGCGTCGGCGAAGGCGAGTTCGGCCTTGAGCGCCGCCTGGTACTGGCGCAGCGAGGGCGTGCCGACGAAGACGAGGGCGGCTTCGGCCTCGGTGATGCGGCGCTGCGCCTGCGCGGGGTCGGCGGGCCGCATCTGCAGGTGCAGGCGGGCGGCGGCCTGCCGCAGGCGCAGCCACAGCACGAGGTCCTCGTGGCTGCTGAAGCGTTCCAGGGCCGCCTCCAGGCAGGCCAGCGCGCCGTGGTGGTCGGCCTGGCGCATGCGGACGGCGGCGGCGGTCCACATGGCCTCGGCCCACAGCGCGTCGGTGCGGCCCTCGACGAGCACGGTCAGCTCGTCGGCGTGCAGGCGCGCGTCGCCGGTACGGCCCGCCTCCGCCTGCACGGATACGAGGGCGAGCAGCACGGTGGCCCGGTCCTCGACGCCCAGGCGCTCGCTCTGGGCGAGCTGGTGGGCCTCGAAGGCCGCGTCGAGGGCGGGCATGATCTCGCCGAGCGAGCGCAGGCAGCGGGCGAAGCGGGTCAGTCCCCGTACGCGCAGCTCGCTGACGCCGACCTCGTCGCCGAGCCCGACGAGTTCGGCGAGCTGGGCCCGCTCCGTGACGTGGTCGCCCTGGAGCCGGGAGGCCTGCGCGAGGAGCCACAGCGCCTGCCAGCGCAGGACCGCGCTCTCGTGGCCCTCGGCCGCCAGGGCCTGGCGGAGCGAGTCGATGGCGTCGGGGGAGCCGGTGGACGCGGCGAGGGTGAGTGCGTGGGCGAGGGAGCCGGTGGCGGGCTCCTCGAAGTCGGCGGGCTCCAGGCCGAGGCGGCCGGCCAGGTAGGTCACGGCCCGGTCGGTGGGCTGGCGGGCCCCGGACTCCAGCCGGGAGAGGTAGCCGGTGGACATGCCCTCGCCGGCCAGCGCGGTCTGTGACAGCCCCTTGGCCGTCCGCAGTTTCCTCAGGCGGTGTCCGAAGGCGGGCTGTCGCAGCATGAGCACCCCAGGGGTCGGCGGCAAAACTCTGTCGGGAACCGTCAACGAGCGTAGGCCGCCCGGCAATTCGCGGGCAAACCTTTGCCAGGCGAACCGCCCCCTTCTCGTGCGGATCTCGTACGGACGCAGAGCGGTCGTGGGGTGTTCCTCGACCGGTCCTCCACCGGATCGAGGCATGCTCTCCAGGACCCGGCCTTCGCACCGGCCAGGGCCTGCCCTTTTCTGAATCGAGCGCCTGGGAGTCGACGATGAGGCCATCGGTGTGCGCATTGAGCGATTCATGCACCCCCGCCTGTCACCAGGCCGGTGATCTGACCGCGGCGCACACCTCCGCTCACCACATCCCGGCGGCGCACGCCGCCGCCGCCCAGCAGACGGAGGTGGTCCAGGACGCGATGCCCGACGACGACATCGGCTGGCCGCGCTAGCCGGCTCTCGGCGCCCCGTGGCTGCGGCGGGCCGCGGCGCCGCTTGTACGCTGCGCGGATGAGCACTTCCGCACTCCGCCTGGAACCGGTCACCGCCGACAACTTCGACGCCGTCTGCGCGATATCGGTCCGTCCCGACCAGCAGCACCTGGTCTCACCGGTGGTCAAGTCGCTGGCCGAGGCCTACGTGCACGGCGAGACCGCCTGGCCGCGGGCGATCGTGGACGGCGACGAGGTCGTCGGCTTCGTGATGGCCTTCTTCGACATCGCCTGGAACCCGGCGAAGGATCCCGCGGACGTCCGCTCGGGCCTCTGGCGCCTGAACGTCCGCGCCGAAGCACAGGCCAAGGGCTACGGCCGCTTCGCGGTGCGGGCGGTGGCCGCCGAGCTGCGCGAGCGCGGCGCCGCCCGCGCCTACGTGACGTGGCACCCGGGCGCGGACGGCCCCGAGCCGTTCTACCTGGGGCTGGGCTTCCGCCTCACGGGCGAGCTGAGCGGCGACCAGACGGTCGGCGTGCTCGACCTGGCCGCCGACGGCGCGTAGCCGGCCGATACCCGGCCGCTACCCGGCCGCGCGGAACTCCCTTGGGCTCAGGCCCCGTACCCGCTTGAAGGCCGTCGACAGCGCGAAGGCGCTGCTGTAGCCGACCCGGCGGGCGACCGTGGCGACGGTGGCGTCCGGTTCGCGCAGCAGATCGGCCGCGAGCGCCAGGCGCCAGCCCGTCAGGTAGGACATCGGGGGTTCGCCCACGAGGTCGGTAAAGCGCCGCGCCAGCGCGGCGCGCGAGACGCCGACCTTCGAGGCGAGTTCCGCGACCGTCCAGCCGTACGCCGGGTTCTCGTGCAGCAGCCGCAGCGCCGGCCCGACGACCGGGTCGCCGTCGGCGCCGCCGCGGTCCGCGATCCAGTTGCGTACGACGCCGATCAGCAGCAGGTCCAGCAGCCGGTCCAGGACGAGTTCCTGGGCCGGTTCGCTACGGGATATCTCCTCGGCCAGCAGGGAGATCAGGGCGGTGTCCGTGGCCGAGGACGGGTGGACCAGAACGGCCGGCAGCGCGTCCAGCAGGCGGCGCCCGATCGCGCCGGGCTCCTGGTAGGTGCCGCTCAGCATCACCGCCGACCCGTCGGCCTCGCCCCAGGTCCGCACGCCCAGCAGCATCGACTGCGACACGTCGGCGCCCTCCAGGCTGCACCGCTGGTCCTCGTCGACGGTGATCTGCACCGGCGTGTCCGGGGCGTCCGCGACCGTGTACGGGACGGGGCCGCGCATGACGGCCACGTCGCCGGGGCCGACCGCCACCGGCTCGCCCCCGTCGGGCAGCAGCCACGCCGAGCCGCGCACCATCGTCATCACCGACAGCGGTGCCCGGTCCTCGATCCGCAGCGCCCAGGGCGGGTTGAACACCGATTTCTGCAGGAACGCGCCCCGGGCCTTGGGGCCTTCCAGAAGTCCGGTCAGCGTGTCCATCCGACCATCATCCGCCCACCGGCCCGCTGCTCGCCCGCCCGTTCGTCCACCCGTTCGTCCGCCCGCTGTCCTCAGGCGTTCCAGACGCCCGTCGCCGCCGCCTCGCGAGCGAAGTCCGCGAAGTCCCTGGGCGCCCGGCCCAGTGCCTCCTCGACCCCGTTCGTCAGGTGCGCGTTGCGGCCGTCCAGGATCAGCTCGAAGAGGTCGGCGATCTCCTCGGGCAGGCCGTTCTCTCGCAGCACCGCCCGGTACTCCTCCGTCGAGACCGGTACGTACGAGATCCCGCGCCCCGTCGCCTTGGACAGTTCGGCGGCGACGTCGGCGAAGCTCAGCAGGCGCGGGCCGGTCAGGTCATGGGTCCGCCCGATGTGCCGGTCGTCGGTCAGCGCGGCCACCACCACGTCGGCGATGTCGTCGGTGTCGATGAAGGGCTCGACGGCGCCGGCGGTCGGCAGGGCGATCTCGCCGGCCAGCACGGGCCCCACGAAGAAGCTCTCGTCGAAGTTCTGGTTGAACCAGGCGCAGCGCACGATCGTCCAGTCGGCACCGGAGTCCTTCAGGTTCTGCTCGCTGAGCTCCGCGGCCTCCTCGCCGCGGCCCGACAGCAGCACCAGGCGGCGCACCCCGGCGGCGACGGCCGCCTCGGCGAACGCGCCCACCTGCTCGGCGGCGCCGGGGAAGGCGAGGTCGGGGTAGTAGGTGACGTAAGCCCGGTCGACGCCCTCCAGGGCGGGCCCCCAGGTCGCGGGCTCGTTCCAGTCGAAGGGCGGCTCGCCGGTGCGCGATCCGATCCGGACCGGGCGGCCCAGGGCGGTGAGCTTGTCGGCGACGCGGCGGCCGGTCTTGCCGGTGCCGCCGATCACGAGGGTGGCCGGGGCGGTCCCGGTCTGCGTCTGCTGCGTTGTCTGCGTCATGTGACCAGTCAACGTCCCGGGAATGAGACGCGACATCGCCGAGAAGCTCAGGAACATACGCGTGCGTCCAAGGCGGGCTGTCGCGGGATCAGACGACCCGGCGCATCCCCCGCGCCTCCCGCTCCCGCAGCACCTCCAGCAGCGGCGCCGGGCGCGGGTCGGCCGGTGCCAGCGCCGCCGCGAGCGCGGCCCCGGTGAGCTCGGGGCCGCCGCCCGCCGTGTAGCCGTCGGGGCGCACCAGCAGCCAGCTGCCCGCCGACATGCCCAGCGCCTGGCGCAGCCGGCCGCCCGGGTCCGCCAGCAGTCGCGGCCCGGAGCGCGAGCGCGCCCGGTCCGGTGCGACGGTGCGGACCGACAGCCAGGCCCCGTACCGCTCCAGCGCGGCCTGCGCCGCCTCCCGCGCCTCGCCGGTGGCCTCGGGCACGTACAGCAGGGACCAGCGCACGTCGCGCAGTTCGGCCCGCAGCCCTTCCGTCCCCGGGTCGCCGGGGAAGCGGGCCGCGGCCCCCGCCGCCCGCGACCCGGCGGGCAGTCCCGGACCGCCGGGGCCGCCGGGGCCGCCGGGGCCGCCGGGCCCGTGCGGGCCGCCGCCGGGTCCCGGCGGCGGGGTGCTCAGCGGGCTCTGCGGGTAGCCCAGGCCCAGCCCGGCCGTGCCGCAGAGCATCCGGCGCCGCACCGCCTCGCGCACGAAGGGCCGTACGGCACGGTCCAGCAGCCAGGTGCGGCGCACCAGGCCGAGCAGCGCCGGCAGCGCCAGGCCCGCGAGCACGTGTGCGAACCGCGCGAGCAGGCTCTCGCGGCCCGGCTCCAGCAGCGCCCGGCCGACCGGGACCCGCTCCTGTCCGTAGGTGTCGAGCAGTTCGCGCCCCGCCCAGCCGTGTTCCACCATCGCGAGCTTCCAGCCGAGGTTGTACGCCTCCTGGATCCCGGTGTTCATGCCCTGCCCCGAGCCGGGGCTGTCCCCGTGCGCGGCCTCCCCGGCGATGAAGCACCGGCCCTCGTGCATCCGCTCGGCCGTGCGCAGCTTGAAGGTGCGCACGCAGGCCCATTCGGGCTCGCCGACCCGTACCGGGCGCCCGAGCCCGGCCGACAGCAGCGCGGAGTACCGCTCGTGCGCGGGCCGGGGGTCGTCGTCCGGGCCGGCCGGGTCGCCCGCGAGCAGCCGCCAGCGGCCTTCGCACGCGTACGGCAGCATCAGGAGCGAGCGCCCGCCGCCGGTGTGCACCCAGTGGACGGTGTCCTGCGGCAGGTCCCCGGCCGCGACGTGCACGTCCGCGAGTTCCCAGCGCTCGGTGCCGGATCCGCGCAGCGGCAGCCGCAGCCGTTCGCGGACGGTGCTGTGCCGGCCGTCGCAGCCGACCAGCCACGGGACCTCGTACGCCTCGTCCTGCTGCGTCCCGTCCCGGCGCAGCCGGACCCGGACCCGATCGGCGTCCTGGGTCAGCCCGGTCAGCCGGACCCCCCATTCGACGCTGACGCCGAGGCGGCCCAGCGCCTCGCGCAGCAGGTCCTCGGTGCAGCTCTGCTCGATGACCACGGTGTACGGGAACCGGGTGGGCGGGCGGTCCGGGCCCGCGTCGCCGGTGTCCAGGCGCAGGATGGGGCGGCCGCCCGCGGAGACGGTGAACGCGCTGTTGCTGCGGCCGTGTTCGAGGAGCCTGCGGGCGAGGCCCATCTGGTCGAGGGTCTCCAGGGTGCGCGGGTGCACGGCGACGGCCCCGCCGGCGCGGCGGGGCCCGGCCGCGGCGTCGATCAGCCGCACCCGCAGGCCCCGGCGGGCCAGCTCGTGGGCGGTGGTGAGCCCGGCCGGCCCGGCGCCGACGACGAGTACCTGAGCCTGGGCCGGTTGCGGCCGCGCGGTCACCACGATGCAACTCCCAGGGCTGTCGGAGCGGGGGCAAGGGCCCTCCACGGTCTCCAGCACGGCTCGAAGTGGATCGGAAGGACGCTCAAATCCGGCAGAAAGGCCGGTAGTCGCTGTTACCGGCGGCTACCCCCGGAGCTGCTCCGGCGGCTACTGGCGCCCCTCCTTGAGGGTGTGCGCGACGAGGGCGTTGGCGTGGCCGTGGCCCAGCCCGTGCTCGGTCTTGAGCCAGGAGACGAGCTCCATGTGCCCGGTCAGGGACGAGGAGCGGATCAGATCCTTCCAGTGCCCGACCGGGTGGCCGTACTTCTTCTCGATGGAAGGGAAGTAGCTTGCGGGGCCCTTCACCGGCTCGCTCATGGCGTCCTCTTCTCCTCGTCGCGCACGGCGTCCGGCCGCCGTGTCACAGGGGTAGACCGCGGCCGCGGCCAGAACTCATCGCCCGCGCCTGAGAATCTTCCGGTCGTCTCCGGATGACCGGCCGGTTCGGGCGATGTGATCACATTGCCGTATGACCACGACGAAGACCCTGTACCTGCTCTGTTCCGCCGCACCGCCCGTTTTCGACGTGGCCCGCGTGATCGAGGACGCCCAGGCCCGCGGCTGGGACGTCTGTCTCGGCCTCACCCCCACCGCCGCGCACTGGCTCTCCGGGAGCCTCGACGGGCTCGCCGCCCTCACGGGGCACCCGGTGCGGTGGCAGTACAAGTTCCCCGGGGAGGCCGACGTATGGCCGGCCGCCGACGCGCTGCTCTTCGCCCCGGCGACCTTCAACTCCCTCAACGCCTGGGCGCTCGGCCTGACCGACCGCTTCGCCGTCGGCGTGGCCGCCGAGGCGCTCGGCAAGGAGGACGTGCCCGTCGTCGCCATGCCCTGCCTGAACTCCGCCCTCGCCGCCCACCCGCAGTTCGACCAGTCCCTGGCCGTCCTGCGCGGCGCCGGCGTCACCGTCCTGTACGGCGAGGACGGCTTCACCCCCGGCCCGGCCGGCCCGGACGCCCCGCCGCACTTCCCGTGGCAGGCGGCCCTGGACGCGGTGCCGGCGGGCCGCTGAGCGGCCCGGGCCGGCGGCGCCGCTACTCGCCCGTCGTCCCGTCGATCGCCTCGCGCAGCAGGTCGGCGTGCCCGTTGTGCCGGGCGTACTCCTCGATCATGTGGGCCAGGACGTAGTGCAGGGAGTACGCCTGGTCGCCGTGGTGCCCGGTCACGTCCAGGGACTCGGCCGCGTCCACGATCGCCCGCGAGCGCGCGCAGGTCTCCTCCCAGATCCTGAACGCCTCGGCCGGGTCCGCGTCCTCGACCTCGAAGTCCGCCCACTCCCCCGCTTCGTTCTCCGGGAAGTAGCCGCGCACGTCCTCGCCTCCGATGACGTTGCGGAACCAGCCGCGCTCGACTTCCGCCACATGCCGCACCAGCCCGAGCAGGCTCAGCCCGGAGGGGGCGACGGCCCTGCGCCGCAGCTGCTCGTCGGTCAGCCCCGAGCACTTCATCATCAAGGTGTCCCGCTGCCACTGGAGCACGCTGGTCAGGGTGGCGCGCTCGTCGCCCACCAGGACGGGCCGGGTCCGCTGTTCGTCGATCATCGGGTGATGATCACAGAGGTACGGAGCTCCGGCGCGCCATTTCACATGCCGGACGCCTGGCCCGCCCGGAGCCGCCCGAGCTCCCGGAAGAACGCGCGTACGTCCCCCACCAGCAGGTCCGGCACCTCCATCGCGGGGAAGTGCCCTCCCCTGTCGTACGAGGTCCAGCGCACGACGGAGTCGGTGCGCGCGGCGACGTGCCGCAGCGGGATGAAGTTGTCCCGGGGGAAGTCGGCGAGCGCGGTCGGGGTGCGGGAGACCTCGGTCGGCTGCCCGAAGTAGTCGGCGTGGGCCCGCTCGTGGTAGATCCGCGCGGCCGAGCCGGCCGTACCGGTCAGCCAGTACAGCATCACGTTGGTCAGCACCTGGTCCCGGTCGGGCGGGCACCGGGGGTCGCTCCACTCGGCGAACTTCTCCCCGATCCAGGCCAGCAGCCCGACGGGGGAGTCGTTGAGCGCGTAGGCGAGGGTCTGCGGGCGGGTCGCCTGGATGTCGGCGTAGCCCTGCCGCTCGCGCGCCCAGACCCGGTACCGCTCCCAGGAGGCCCGCGTACGCTCCCGCTCGGCCGGCGTCAGCGGCGCCAGCTCCTGCTCGGTGGGCTCCGCGGTGGCCCCGCCGCCCGGCAGCAGGTTGAGGTGTACGCCGCTGACCCGCTCGGGGTGGATCCGGCCCAGCTCCCGGGAGACCGCGGCTCCCCAGTCGCCGCCCTGGACCCCGTAGCGCCCGTACCCGAGCCGCTCCATCAGTACGGCGAAGGCCCGCGCGACCCGCTTGAACTCCCAGCCCCGCTCGGTGGTCGGCCCGGACAGGGTGAAGCCGGGGATCGACGGGAGCACCAGGTGGAAGGCGTCGGCCGGGTCCCCGCCGTGCGCCCGGGGGTCCGTCAGGGGGCCGGCGACGCGCTGGAACTCGACGAGGGAGCCGGGCCAGCCGTGGGTCATCAGCAGCGGCCGGGCGTCCGGTTCGGGCGAGCGCAGGTGCGCGAAGTGCACCCGGGCCCCGTCGATGACGGTGGTGTACTGCGGCCAGGAGTTCAGCCGCGCCTCGGCGGCCCGCCAGTCGTACCCGTCGCGCCAGTGGCGGGCGAGCTCGCACACCTCGCCGAGCGGCATGCCGTACGCCCGGCCCGCGTCCGGCAGCTCGTCGGGCCAGCGGGCCCGGTCCAGCCGTCCGGCCAGGTCGTCCAGCTCGCGCTGCGGCACGTCGAGCCGGAACGGCCGCGCCCACTCACCAAGATCGCTCATGCCTTGGAGGGTAGGCGAGGCCCCTGCTCACGCCGCGTACAGGTCGAAGGTCGACCCCCGCTTCGGTCCGGCCGCCACGTCGAGCGCCGGGTCCACGGTCAGCATCGCCTGGTGCAGCCGCTGTAACTGCGGGGACGGCTCCACGCCCAGGTCCTCGATCAGCCGGCCGCGCAGCCTGCGGTACACGTCCAGGGCCGTGGCCTGGCGCCCCGAGCGGTAGAGCGCGACCATCGCCTGCGAGTGCAGCCCCTCGTGCTGCGGGTGCCGGGCGATCAGCTCGGTGAGTTCCGCGAGCAGTTCGGTGTGGCGCCCGAGCCGCAGGTCCACGTCGATCCGCCGCTCCACGGTGACCAGCCGGCTCTCCTCCAGCCGCATCACCTCGATCTCCAGGATCGGCCCCACCCGTACGTCGACCAGGGCCGGCCCCTGCCACAGCGCCAGCGCGGCGCGCAGCAGGTCCGCCGCGCCCTCGTCGTCACCGCCCTCGAAGGCCTTCTGGCCCTGGGCGACGAGGCTCTCGTACTCGTGCACGTCCACCGACTCCGGCGGGATCTGCAGCAGGTAGCCGCCGTGCCGGGTGGCCAGCACGTCCTTGGCGCCGCCGGGTTCGCCGGGACCCATGGCGGTGCCGAGTCTGCGGCGCAGCTGGAGTATGTACGTCTGCAGGGTGGTCAGCGCGCTCTGGGGCAGGTCGGTGCCCCAGATCTCCTCCATGAGCGTGGGCACCGGCATCACCCGCCCCGGGTACAGGGCGAGGAGCGTCAGGATCTGCCGCGGCTTGCGGGCGGTGGGGACGATGGAGCCCCCGTTGACCTCGGCACTCAACGGACCCAGAACCTGAATTTTCACGGTCTCCTCCGTAAGTCGTCGAATTCGCTGAGTTCTCCTCGAATTTCGGCCTTCGACTGAGGCACGGTAGCCGGGCCCTGCGCAACGTCTCCGAATTCTCGAGGCTCTTTTGAGCCCCTCTCCACGGGTCAAACCGCCGGTCGGCGGCCCTGTCGGTCCCGTGTCCCGCCCACCTCCCGTGCCGGGGCCAGTGGTGGCGTCAACCGCCGTGGGCCGAATTCACCCGCGGAAATCCTGGTCTCCTGCCGGGTGTTCTCGGCGGCGATTTCCGCCGACTGCGTCATGTCCGGTCGCGGTGCGGGACGGATCTGCACCCGATCGGACCTCTCCGGTCGCCCGTACAGCGGCGCCTCCCACAGGGGGAGCACCGTGCCCGCGCCTCTCACTGCCCGGTCCCCAGGCTCCCCAGGACCCCGGCGGCGGCCACCGACCGCGCGTCCGTGCGGTACTCCCGCGCGCGGCCCTCCGCCACCAGGCTCGGCAGCAGCAGCGCCCACAGATCGGAGACCCTCCGCTGCAGTTCCGCGGCCGACATCCCCGTACCGGACATGGCCTCGATCCCGCACGCGGCGGCCGCGACCAGTGCCTCCGCGCTCTCCCACCGCCGCTCCGCGGACAGTTCGCCCGCGTCTCGCGCGAACCGCAGCAGCGCGCACACGGCCGCCAGCCACGTCGCGTGGAAGTCGACGACCTGCGGCTGCTGCCCCACGCACTCCTTGGTGATCCGGAAGCTCGCCGGGATCGCCGAGTCCTCGTGCAGCGTCCGCGCCAGCCAGTGCGTGGTGTCGATCAACACCTGCAAGGGCGAGGCCCCGGTACCGCGCTGTTCCTTGACCGCGTTGCGCAGCAGAGTGCATCCCTGCTGCTGCACGGCTTCCGCGAGCTCGTCCTTGGAGCCGAAGTGGAAGTACAGCGCGCCCTTCGTGACTCCGGCCGCACCTGCGATATCGGCCAGGGTGGCGTGGGCGTATCCGTGTCGGTGGAACATGTCCGCACCGGCACGGACAAGCCGCCTGCGGGTCCGCTCCGACCTCTCCTGCACCGAGCAGTCTCCTTTCCCCGCCCCGTACCAGCCCCTGCTCGGGCACACTTTCGCGCTCACATGCCGGCCGGCCGTCAGACCTGCACGAGGCGTTCGCCGCCGGCCTCGGCCAGGCTCTCCGGCCCGGCCATCAGGATGGAGCGCTGCAACCGCCGCAGTCCGGCGGAGGGCTCCAGCCCGAGTTCTCGTACGAGGGTGGCGCGCAGTCGCTGGTAGACGTCCAGGGCCTCGCCGCGGCGCCCGGAGCGGTGCAGGGCGAGCATGAACTGCCCGTGCAGGTTCTCGTGGGTGCGGTAGCGGCTCACCAGCACGGTCAGCTCGGCCAGCAGCTCGCGGTGGCGCCCCAGACGCAAGTCCGCCTCGATCCGCTGGTCCAGAGCGCACAGCCGGGTCTCCTCCAGCCGCAGCGTCTCCATGTCCAGCTGGACCCCGCCCTGTACATCGGCGAAGGCCGAGCCGGACCAGAGCGCCAGGGCCTCGCGCAGTAAGCGCGCGGCGCCGGGGAAGTCCCCGGCGTCCATGGCCCGGTAGCCGCTGCCGGCCAGGCGGTCGAACTCCCGCACGTCCAGCGTGCCTCCGCCGCTGTTCAGCAGATAGCCGCCGGGCAGCGTGACGAGCACGTCCTTGGCGGTCCGCACGGGGGGCTCGGTGTCCTCCGCGCTTCTCTCGCCCGCCTCCAGCGCGGTCGCGATGAGCGCGCGCAGCTGGAGGACGTACGTCTGGAGCGTGGTGCGGGCGCTGCGAGGCGGTTCATCGCCCCACAGCTCCTCTATGAGCGCCGCCACGGGCACCACCTGGTCGGCGTGCAGGGCAAGCAGCGCCAGGACCTGCCGGGGCTTGGGGGCGGTCGGCGCGATGGAGATCCCGTTCTCCCGCACAGCCAGTGCGCCCAGTACTTCGATATTCACGCCGTACTCCCCTGTCCTGGATGAGTCACAACGTCAGTAGAAAACAGGACGAGCGGTTTGTCAATATGAAACCGATCCGGCTGTTCTGGAGCCCAGCCATACCCCAACCTCACTCAAGAAACGGCTCTGAGCTGCGACTTCACGCGCCCTCGGGTGCCCCAAACCGACCCAGCACGCCTCAATCCCACCTCAACACGGGACACAGGGCGAGTGCGAGAGACCCTGATAAGAGACCGCACGGTCGGTACAGTGTGCAACTCGGGGCTTGCGGACGACCCGTGCCACCGGACCCATGAAAGGCGCCCCGCCTCAACCGGAGACGGGGCGCACAGGGACATCGCCGGGAACACCCGGCAGTTCAGGGGCGGGCCGGCTCCAGCTTGCCCGCATCGCCAGCCCCTTCGGCCTCATCGGCCTCTTCCGCCGCATCTGCGTTCAGCAGCGCCATCTCCGCGAGCACCCGGCGCCCGCGGTCCTCGGTGATGTCGAGCCGGCCGAGGGTCGCCGGGGTCGCGATGCCGGGGAGAACGTGCTGGTAGAGGTCGGCCACCCGCTCCTCGATGTCCGAGCGGTCGGTGAGGGTCTGCGAGTAGATCTGCACACCCGTCCAGCTGGCGGAGAGCACCCAGGCCGTCTCGGCGGGATCCACGTGCGGCAGGAGTTCACCCTGCCCCTTCGCCTCGCTCAACAGCATCCGGGTGAGGTCGATCCACTCCGGCACCGCGCCGCCGCCGAAGACCTCCCGCATCTCCGGGCCGAGCGAGAGCCGGGCCCCGGCACTGAGCATCGGCTCGTGCTTCATCCGGTACGCCAGCACCATCGCGACGTCCACGAGCTCCTGCAGCTTGCTGTCGCGGGAAGGTACGCCGCCCTCGCCGATCTGCGCGTCGAGCACGCCCTGGGCCAGCTCCCGCTTCGAGGCGAAGTGGAAGTACAGGGCCCCCTTGGTGACGCCCGCACGGGAAAGGATGTCCGCGATGGTGGCGGCGTCATAGCCGCGCTCGTCGAAGACGGCCGCCGCGGCATCCAAGATCGCGCGGCGCGTACGGACTGCACGCTCCTGTCGCACCACGAGTGCCTCCGATGTCCAGGGAATCGTACCGGCGGATTCGTATACAAGACCCGCCGCTCGACAGAAACCAACCAGAAGGTCCGTATTTTATCAAGCCACTCTCTGCTGCGACTTGATCGAGTCTCCCACTTCTTCACCTGGTCACCCACACACCCCCTCCCCCCGACGCCCCGGATCTACACCCTTTGCGCCGGTCCGCGACAGGCTGCGGTTAGAGGTTGACGCTCTGCTCAAAAATACCACCCATACGGTTTTTAACTCGCTCTTTCTGCCCCGCGTCACGGAAGGCGTCCCAGCGGCCGCCGACTGCGGACCGGGCGCCCGCCCGCCCGACGCCCGCTCAACGATGGCTTGAATTCCCCTCACCGAATCCGGCGCAGCAACACCCCACCGGACCGGGGCATATGACCGGAAGACCGGCTCTCACTTGGGGCTCGCGGTTCGCACCGCCCCGCCTATACGGGGACCGGAACGCCGCTGGTGGGGGTGGTCCGCAGGCCGACATGTGACACAAAGAGCCCGCCATGCACGTCACAAGGACACGATTTGAGCACCTTGAAACAAAACCGGAGAGTACGTATCTTGCGAGGCGCGTGCGCCACTTGTCCCATCAGTCGAACTGGCTCTGCGGGGAGAGTTCCATGACCATGCTGACGATCCGGAAGAACGCGCCCGCCCTTCCTCTTCCGAGGACGGGAGACCCATGGGCGCGGTGCAACGTCGTACCGGGGTTGACCACCACGGTGCCCAGGGAGTACGTCCACCGCAGCTCGCTCGCGGAGGTCTTCCTGACGGGGTGCGACGAGGCGGGGCCGGACCTGTTCCGCCTCACGGGGCAGTGGCCCCGTGCCCACACCTTCTTCACCAGTGCCGATGGCATCAGCCACGACCCGGTGCAGGCGGGCGAGACCGTAAGACAAGTGGGGCTCTACCTGTGCCACGCCGTGTACGGGGTGCCGCTCGGCTACAACGTGCTGCTCTGGAGCCTGGACTTCGAGACCCAGCCCGAGCAGCTGCGCATCGGCCGCGGCCCCAGTGACCTCCAGATCACGGCCGTGTGCAACGACTTCGCCTGGAAGGGCAACCGCTTCTCCGGGTTCCTCGAAGTCGACATACACCGCGACGGCGAACTCACCGCCACTGGCAATGCCCGCTTCACCTTCGTCCACCCGAACACCTACGACAGGCTGCGCGGCGACCGCGGCACGATCGGCTTAGAGAAGGCGCTGGCACGTCGTACGCCCGTGGCCGCTGCCTCCGCGGGCAGGGTGCTGCCTTTCGACGTCGTCCTTGCGCCCGCCGAACGGCCGGGGCGGTGGGAACTCAGCGCGGACCTCAACCACCCCATCCTCTTCGAGCACGCCAACGACCACGTTCCCGGCATGGTGCTCGTCGAGGCCGCCCGCCAGGCGGCCTACGGAATGCACCCGGCCGACACCTTCACCCCCACGGCCGTGTCCACGGAGTTCCTCAACTACGTCGAGCTGGACTCGCCGTGCTGGGTGGACGCGAACGTCACCGGCCCCGGCCGGGTGGAGGTCGTCGGCCGCCAGGGAGGCGCCGCCGCCTTCCGGGCCACGGTGACCGGTACGGTCGCCTGACGCTCCAGACCGGCCCGTCCGGCCCTGCCCGTCCTGCCTTGCCCGTCGCCCCGACCCCACACGGGGAGACGTGCGCGAGGCCCCTCAGCCCTGTTGGCCCTGGTACTCCCGGTACCAGGCGCTGTAGCGTCCGAACTCCACGGAGAACCCCGGCCCGGGAGATGCCGTGAGCTGGTTCCACAGGCGCTGGCTGTCGTACCAGTGGTCCACCGCCAGGAACGACACCCGCCTTCGCAGCACCGGATCCCCCCGCCCGCCGAGCAGTTCCAAGGCACCGGCCATGTCCACGTCGTCCGTCGGCAGTGCCGTGAGCCCGAGCTCCCGTACGACCGTCTCCACGAGTTCCCGCACGCTGACCGGTTCGGGGTGACCGGCGTGCAGCACCTGCCCCGCGCCACCCACGTTGTGCCGGACGGCGAGTTCCGCCAATGCGCCGGCCAGGGCGTCCACCGAGACCATGGACGTCCTGGCCCGGCCGCCGTTCACCCAGTACGGAACCCGCTCCAGCAGGCGCACCAGCGAGGGCACCACCCAGCGGTCGCCCCGCCCGTACACCAGATGGGGCCGCAGGACCGTTCCGCCGGCCGCCAGCACGAGGCGCTCGCCGGCCAGCCGGGTCACACTCGTCACCGACTCCGGCTCCTCGGCGAGTTCACCTTCCCGCGCACCGCGATGGGCACCCTCCTGGTAGACGGCCGCCGTCCCCAGCTGGACGGTCCGCCGCACCCCGGACCGCACCGCTTCGGCCAGCAACGCCCGGGTCCCCTCCACGTTGACCGCCCGGCACTGCTCCTCGGTGCCGCTGATCCGGGCGGCCAAATGCAGCACGGTGTCGACGCCCTCGCACAGCCCGCGCAGCGACTCGGGCCGCGTCAGATCCCCTCGTACGACCTCCGCTCCGGGCACGTCGGCCTCGTGCGCGAGCGCCCGCACGGGCACCCCGGACCGGACCAGCCGCTCCACCACACCAGACCCGACGAACCCGGCCCCACCCGTTACCAATACCCTGTGACTCGTCATGGCATTGATCATTACACCGTGTTACTGTCTCGCGATGACGCTGGAGACAGACAAGTGAAACTTCTTTCGGGAAAATCGGCACTGATCACCGGAGCGAGCTCCGGCATCGGGGCGGCCGCCGCCCGCGTGTTCTGCCGCGAAGGCGCCGCGCTGACACTCCTGGCCCGCCGTGAGCGCGAACTGGCCGCGCTCACTGAGGAACTGCGCGCCGACGGACATCAAGTGCAGTACGTAGTCGCCGATGTAAACGACACCGAGGCCGTGGCCCGCGCGGTCGCAACGGCGGTCTCCGCGTTTGGACGACTGGACGCGGCCTTCAACAACGCGGGCATCGGCACGGAGCCCAAGCCGCTGCATCTCCTCGGCGAGGACGCCTACGACAGCGTCATGGACACCAACGTGCGCGGCGTCTGGAACTGCCTGCGCCACGAGATCCGCGCCATGCTGGCCACCGGCGGCGGCTCGATCGTCAACAACAGCAGCACCGCCGGCCTGGTGGCTACGCCGGTGGCAGCCTCCTACATCGCGTCGAAGCACGCGGTCGTGGGCCTGACGAAGGCTGCCGCCAGCGAGTACGCGGCCCAAAACATCCGGGTCAACGTCCTGGCCACCGGATCCACGCGCAGCGAGATGATCGACGAGTGGCTCAAGGAGCATCCGGAGATGGAGGAAATCCTCCTCCAGTCGGCCCTCCTCCCCCGCATCGCGGCCCCCGACGAGATCGCCGAAGCCGCCGCCTGGCTCTGCAGCGACCGCTCCTCCTTCGTCGTCGGTGCGACCGTGCCCGTGGACGGCGGCTGGACCGTCCGCTGATCGGGGCAGCAGCCTTGTCGCGGTGTTAACGGCGTTAACACCCCGGGCTCGCGCGGTGGTCGAGCGTTAACGGCGTTAACGCCGTTAACGGTCCGGGACTTCGGCGAGCCGGTACGGGGCCGCCGTGCGGCGGACCGTCGGGGCCGTCAGGGCGGTGGTGGTCAGGGCCATCATGACGAGCACGGTGAACAGCCGCGGGCCGATCACGCCGAGGCCGAGGCCGATGTTCAGCACCACCAGCTCCGTCACGCCCCGGCAGTTCATCAGCGCCCCGAGCGTCACCGCTTCCCGTACCGGGCGCCCCGCCAGCAGCGCCGCCCCGGTGCCCGCGCCCCACTTCGCGGCGACCGCCACCGCCAGGACCGCCGCCGCCCAGAGCCAGCCGGCCGCGTCCGCGCCCAGCAGCCCGATGTCCGTCCGCAGCCCGCTCCCGACGAAGAACAGCGGCAGCAGCACCGGCGCGGCGAACTCCCGCATCCGCTCGGCCGCCCGCCGGGCCGGCTCCGAGTCCCTCGGCACCACCGCGCCGAACAGGAAGGCACCGAACAGCGCGTGGACCCCGATGGCATCGGTCGCCCAGGCCGCCAGGCAGACTCCGGCGAACAGCCCGGCCACCCCGCCGGGGGCGCCCCACCGCGCGAGCAGCGGCCCTACGCCCCACCACATCGCGGCCAGGAACGCCGCGGCCGCGGCCACCGTCAGCAGCACCCGCTCGGCCCCGCCGTCACCGGCGACCGCGACGACCACCGCCAGCAGGCACCACGCCACCACGTCGGCCACCGCCGCGCAGGCCATGGCCAGTGCCCCGACCGGTGTGGCGTACAGGCCCTCCTCGGTGAGGATCCGCGCGAGCACGGGGAACGCGGTCAGGCTCAGCGCCACCGCCACGAACAGCACGAACTCCGTCCGGCCCACCCCGGCGGGTGCGAAGGACCCGTACATCGCGAGCGCCAGCAGCGCCCCGAGTCCCAGCGGTACGGCCACGGTCGCCTGGCTCACCAGGACCACGGCCCGGCCGCTGCCCCGCAGCAGCCCGAGGTCGAGCTCCAGTCCCACCAGGAACATGAAGACGACGAGCCCTACGTTCCCCAACACCCCCAGGTACGCCACCACCTCGCCCGGCAGCAGCCACCGCTCCCCCGCCGGCCAGAGCCACCCGAGCAGCGTCGGCCCGAGCAGGATGCCCACCGCGATCTCCCCGACGACGGCCGTCTGCCCGAGGCCGCGCATCACCGCGGCGCCCGCCCGGCACGCGAGGACGACCACCGCGGCGGCCATCAGCACCCCCGGCAGGGGGTCGCGCAACGCCCCGATCGCCACGGACATCATGGGCGTCACCCTCCCCCGGGCGGGCGGATCCGGAAACGGGCCGGGCGCACACTTCCGGGGGTCGCTCGCCCCCTGCGCCCCGCCCGTCTCCTACGCCCCGGCAGCCCGTCGGGCCACCAGGAGGCCGAGTCCGTCAAGGATGCGGTCCAGCCCGAATCCCAGGGCCTGGTCCTGCCCCCCGTCGGCGGCGACCGAAGCCAGCGCGGCGGTGAGCGCCGGGTAGCGCTCGCCGTGCACCCGCATCACCTCGCCGAGCGCCGTCGCCAACTGCGCGTCGGGGCCCTCGACCGGTCCACCGCCCCGGCCGGCACCGCCCCCGCCGGCACCGCCGCCTCCCCCGCCCATGGCCCGCTCCTGCTCGACGATCCCCCGGACGTGCCCGGACAGCAGCACCACCGCGTCGATCGCCTCGGCCCCGCTCAGCCCGCACCCGTCCAGCGCGGACAGGGCCCGCTCCATCCACCCGGTCTCCCGCGGCCCCATCACCCGCGCCCCGACCGTCGCCTCCAGGAGCCACGGGTGGGCGCGGAACCCCGCGTACAGTTCCCGGGCCCAGAGCGCGAGCCGCTCGCGCCAGCCCTCCCCCGCCGCGTCCAGGGCGGGCGGTTCCGGGACGGCCGCCTCCACCATCAGCGAGACCAGTTCGGCCTTGCCGGGGACGTACCGGTACAGCGCCATCTTCGTGACCGCCAGTTCCCCGGCCACCGCCTGCATCGATACGCCGGCCAGCCCCTCGGCGTCGGCGATCCGGACCCCGGCTCCGGCGATACCCTCCAGCGTGAGCCCGCGCCTGGGTCCGCGCGCGGGGGTGACCGGCGGCCCCCAGAGCAGCCGCACGGCCGCGCCCCACTGCTCGTCCGTCATCGGATCCCTCACTCTTCCCGCCCGTCCCACCAAACTGTGTCGACCGTACACGTTAACGGCGTTAACGCCGTTAATGATCCACTTCCCCGAAAGTACCGATCGGCTGGTTTCCCCAAGAAGTTGCGGGCTACATAGACCTCGAACGGGACACAGAGAACAGCCAGCCTGACGCCTGGACGCCCGGTCACACACCCACGAGGAGCGGGCACATGGCAAGGACCAGGCAGACACGCGCGGAGAACACCCGGCAGGCGATCCTCGACAGCGCGGCGAGCGCCTTCGACCGGGCCGGCTTCGCCGCCACCAGCCTCAGCGACGTGGTCCGGGACGCCGGCGTCACCAAGGGCGCCCTGTACTTCCACTTCCCCTCCAAGGAAGCGCTCGCCCGCGCCCTGCTGGAGGAGCAGCACCGGGTCTCCCAGGCAGTGACCGCCGTCCGGGAGCCGGGCCTCCAGACGGTCATCGACCTCACGCACCGGACGGCCTTCGGGCTGCGCACCGACGTCCGGATCCGCGCCGGGATCCGTCTGGTCATCGAGCTCCGCTCCGCCACGGACCCGGACCCGAGCCCGTACGACGGCTGGATCGACACCTGCCACCGCTGTCTGACGCCGGCCCAGGAGCGGGGCGAGTTGCTGCCCTCGCTCGACGTGTACGACCTCTCGACGATGATCGTCGGCGCGTTCGCCGGCATCCAGGTCGCCTCGCAGGCGCGCACCCACCGCGCGGATCTGCACGCGCGCGTCGTCGACCTGTGGAACTTCCTGCTCCCGGGCATGGTGCCCGCCGGCCACATCTCCCTGTTCGACCCCGCGGGTTCGCCCGGGTGCCGGGCCGAGCTGGGTCTGGCGGCGCTGGACTCCCCGCCGGTCCCGGTCGGCTGACGGCGGGTCCGGGGGAGGATCCGCCGGGGATCCACACCACTTCGTTAGCAAAACTCAAGCGTGGTGCCCACATCCACCGGCGAACGTTAGTAAAGTCCCTCTCATGACTTCGCCCTCGTCTCAGAGCGACCGAGAGAAGGTCGTCTCCAAACTCCCCCCGTGGCTGCGCCAGGAGTTGAAGATCCGCACCGCCCAACTGCGGGTGGACATCCAGGACGCCGTCCACCAGGGCATCGCCCACTGGAGCGCGCTCGCCTCTTCCCCCTCCCCCGTCGACACCTCCGGCGCCGAGTCCTTCTCCACCTGGCTCCCCGCCGGGCAGTGGGAGTCCTTCCGCGCCGATTCCAAGGACCGCGGGGTCTCCCTCATCCAGGGTCTCGCCCAAGCCGTCCGCCTCTGGCTGGAGATGAACCCGGCTCCCACGGTCAAGCGGCCGTCCGTCGTCCGCCGCATCGTCGTGTGCAACCAGAAGGGCGGAGTCGGCAAGACCGCCATCACCGCCGGTACCGCCGAGGCCCTCGCCGAGGACCCCGCCAGCCTCCACCCCGTCCGCGTCGCCCGCCAGCTCGCCCGGCTCTCGGCGGCCGAAGCCGCGGGCGCCGCCGCCGGCACCGGCACCGACGGCGACGCGGGGGACTCCCACGGCACGGAGCAGCGCCTCGCCGAGGTCGTCCCCCTGGACCTGGAGGACCTCCCGGGCCTCGGGATGCGCGTACTGATCGTCGACTTCGACCCGCAGGGCCACCTCACCAAGCAGCTCGGCCACCAGCCGCTGCCCATCGGCGGCGACAGCCTCACCTGCCACATGGCCGGCGAGGCCAAGGGCCCCCTGGCCGACCTGATCGTGCCCGTCGCGGACGAGCGCTTCGGCGACCGGCTGCACATCCTGCCCGCGTGCACGGACGCGTTCCTCCTCGACGTCCGCCTCTCCACGGTGCGCGCCCGCGAGGCCGCGCTGGAGCGGGCCCTGTCCCCCGTCGAGTCCGACTACGACGTCATCCTCATCGACTGCCCGCCGAGCCTGGGCCTGAGCATGGACGCGGCCATCTACTACGGGCGCCGCCGCGACACCGAACAGCCGGGCGCCTCGGGCGCGCTGATCGTCGTACAGGCGGAGGACTCCTCGGCCGACGCGTACGACCTCCTCACCTCTCAGATCAACGATCTGCGCGACGACCTCAGCCTGGAGATCGACTACCTCGGGCTCGTCGTGAACCTCTACGACGGCCGGCGCGGGTACATCGCGACCTCCTCGCTCCAGGCCTGGATGGACATAAAGGATCCGCGCGTCGTGGCCGTCGTACCCGACCTGAAGGAACAGCGCGAGGCCGTCCGCGTGAAGCAGCCGCTGTTCGTCTACGCACCCAAGGGCGACCAGGCGATCGCGCTGCGCGCCCTCGCAAGGGAGATCTCATGAGCAAGGCCGACAAACTCGGAGTCTCGGCTTCCTTCGCCCGGGCCCAGCCGGCCGGGGTCAGCTCGCGCCGCGCGGCCATCGCGGAGGCCACCGGCGCCCCGACCTCCGGGGTGGTGCCGCCGTCGGAGGTGCCGATCGAGGCGCTGGCCCACAACCCGTTCAACCTCCGCGAGGAGCTCACCGAGCTGGAGGAGATGGCGCAGTCCCTCTCGGTCCGCGGCCAGCTCCAGCCCCTCGCCGTGGCCACCCGGATGGCCTTCATGGAGGCCCACCCGGGACAGACCGACGGCCTGGGCCGCGCCCCGTACGTGGTCATCGACGGCAACCGGCGGCTCGCCGCAGCCCAGCTGGCCGGGCTGAAGACGATGCACATCCACGTGAACGACTCCCTGGCCACCTCGGCGGCCGACATCCTGGAGTCGGCGCTGATCGCCAACATCCACCGGGTCGACGTGGCGCCGATGGACCAGGCGCGGGCCCTTCAGGAGCTGGTCGACGTGCACGGCTCGCAGGCGCAGGTCGCCAAGCGGCTGGGCAAGACGGCGGCGTGGGTCTCGCAGCGGCTGACCCTCCTTCACCTGACCCCGGAGCTCCAGGACAAGGTGGAGACGGGCGAGCTCAAGGTGGAGCCGGCCCGGCGGATCGGGCGCCTCCCCCAGGGCGAGCAGGCGGCCGCGGCGGAGGAGACCATTAACGCCGTTAATCCCCCGCGCCAGCGCACGCGCCCGACGGCGGGGCCGGCGGCCGGGGCATCGGCGAGCGTCAACGGCGTTAACGGCGTTAACGGCGTTAATGATCGCGAGGACCGGCCGGCCCCCGCGCCCCGCCGGATCACGATCGCGGTGGACTCCCCCGAGACCATCGCGGACGCCCTGACCGCACACCTCACGCCCGACGACCTGAAGGCCGTCACCGAGCTGCTGCTGACCCGGATCTGAGACCGGATCGGCGGCCGCACCCACGACGGGGGCGCTGACGGCATTAACGCCGTTAACGCCCCCACGTGTGTTTCATGTGCGTTCTGAGGTGCGCTTCGCATAGGCTGCGACCGGAGGTACCGATGCTCAACGCACACGAGAACGAACAGACCAGCCTCTTCGCGGCGGTGGACGCACTGCTCGCGGAGGCCGCGGCGAAGGACGCCCTCCCGCACCCGGACGAGCGCAAGCGGCTGCGCGAGGCGGCGGGGCTGAGCCAGGACCAGATCGCCAAGGCGCTGTCCGTCCGCCGTGAGACGGTCACCTCCTGGGAGACGGGCCGGACCGCTCCCCGCCCTCCCAAGCGCGCGGCCTACGCCCGCCTCCTGGAGGGCCTCTCGGACCTCCACCCGGCCGACGCCGCCAACGGCGTTAACGGCGTTAACGGCGTTAACGGCGTTAACGGCGTTAACGCCTCCGATGCCTCCGATGCCGCCGACGGCCCCGCCCCGGACGAGACCGCGAAGTCGATCATTAACGCCGTTAATGCCGTTAACGCCGTTAACGCCCCGACCCCGGACGAGGCTCCGGAGCCGGCTCCGCAAACGATCATTAACGGCGTTAACGCCCCCGCCTCGGACGAGACTCCGGAACCCGCTCCACAAACGATCATTAACGGCGTTAACGCCGCCGCTCCGGACGGGCCCCCGGAACAGGGCACGAAGTCGATCATTAACGCCGTTAACGCTCCGGCCCCGGCACCCGCCCCGGCACCCGCCCCGGCGCGGCCCAAGAAGTCGATCATTAACGGCGTTAACGCCGTTAACGCCCCCGCCCGGCAACCCGCCCCCCGGACCACCCGGACCACCCCCCTGGAAGGGAACGGCCCGCTCGCCGTGCTCGACGGCGCCGGCCGCGCCCACGCCGCCGGCGGGGTGGTCCTGGAGTACCCCGCCGCCGGTCTCCCCGCCCTCATCTCCTGGGCCCTCGGCCCCGACGCCGACCTCCGCTCCCCCCGCCTGCACCGCAACGGCAAGGACGGCGACCCCCTCCTCGTCCTCACCCCCGAGGCCACCGAGGCGCTCGGCCTCCCCCTGGTCCTGGAGGACCGCCGCGGCCTGCGCCTCCCCGACGACCACCCCGTCGTCCGGCAGCTCGCCAAGGCCAAGTGGCAGCTGACCCGCCGCGGCTTCGGCCCGTGGGCCCGCGTCTACCGCCCGGCCACCCCCACCACCGGCCGCCAGTGCGTCCAGCTCGCGGTACTGCCCTGGGGCGCCCTCGACCCCCGCGCCTGGGGTGAGGACACGGCGGGACTGCCCGCCCCGGACCTCGCCGAGCTGCTCACCTCGTACGCCGCCCGGGTGCTCACCCCCCGCGGCTCGACGGCGGTCTCGGGCCTGGAGCTGATGACCTCCCTGCGTCCGCCCACCCGCGCCGCCCGCGACGAGGCGACCGGCACCTGGGTCTCGGCCCCCGTCGCCGGCTCCCTCACCCGCCCCGTCGACCCCGCTCCCCCGGAGGCCCCCGACGAGCACCCGGTGGTCGCGGCCCTCTACCCCCGCGCCCACCAGCGCACCCCGGACCAGGTCCTCGACGAGGAGGCGTACGACTGGATCCGCGATCCGCAGCTCCTGAGCGACGCCGAGTGCACCCGTACCCACGCGGTCGGCATCGACGTGAACATGGCCTTCGCCGCCGCGGCCAACCGCCTCGTCGTCGGCATCGGCCCCGCCGTCCACACCGATCGTCCGCGCTTCGACCCCAAGATCCCCGGCTGCTGGCTGGCGGACCTCTCGGACCTCGAACTCGACCCGCGGCTGCCCAGCCCCTTCACCCCGCACGGCCGGGCCCCGGACGGCCCCGCCTGGTACGCGACCCCCACCCTCGCCTACGCCCAGGAGCTCGGCCACCCCGTCCAGCCGGCCGAGGCCTGGCTGCGCCCGGACCACGGGCCGTACCTCGACGCCTGGTACACCCGCCTGCGCGACGCGTACATGGCCACGATGGCGGAGCTCGGCGTGCACCCCGGCCTCACCGAGCCCGAGTTCCTCACCGCGATGGCGCACCACAAGGAGCACGACCCGGCCCAGGCCGCGGTGCTCTCCGCGATCAAGTCCACCGTCAAGGGCGGCATCGGCAAGCTCCGCGAACGGCCGCAGGGCGCCGGCTACCGTCCGGGCGAACCCTGGCCCGCCCTCGAACGCCCCACCTGGCGGCCCGACATCCGGGCGGCGGTCATCGCCACGGCCCGCGTCAACATGCACCGCAAGATGCGCAAGCTGGCCGAGGCGGGGGAGTACCCCATCGCCGTCCTCTCCGACTGCGCGGTCTACCTGTCCGACGGGCCCAGCCCGCTCGACTTCCTGCCCCGCACCCCCGACGGCAAGCCGCTGCCCGGCGGCTTCCGCCTCGGCGTCAGCCCCGGCATGGTCAAGCACGAGGGCACCCAGCCCCTGCTCTGGGCCGTGCAGCTGCTCGACGAACGCCACAACCCCGCCCGGCACGTCAAGGGCCACGACGCCGCGGCCGACGGAGAGTAGCCACCAACCATGCCCGAGATCAGCGACAGCCTCGACCGCGCCGACGAGCAGCACTTCACCCGCCCGATCCCCAAGTCCGCGGGCGCCCAGGTGCGTTTCCTGGTGAAGCAGCTCAAGTCCACCAAGGCCGTGGCGGAGCTCCTCGCCATTTCCCAGCGCACGGTCGAGCGCTATGTGAAGGACCAGATCAAGCAGCCCAAGCCGGCACTCGCCACCCGTCTGGCGACCGAGGTGCGCCGCCGCTGGCAGCCGCTGGTGCGCAAGCGGGCCCGCGCCAAGGCGGCGAAGACCACCGGCTTGGTCATCGAGACCCGGGCCCGGTTCGGTTTCAGCGCCGCGCCCGGCACCACCGACGACGGCCGGATGCGCCGGATCACCCAGCACCTGCCGGCGGACTACGCCGAGCGGCTCTTCGCCGCGCAGGCGGCCGGTGCCGCCGAGAGCCGGCTGCGGCAGATCGCCGCCGAGGGGCTCCAGGAGATCTACTTCAAGGACCACGGCGCCCGCGCCCAGGGGCTCCTCGTGGAGTTCACCGACATCGACTACGTCGACTTCACTTTCTAGGCTTTACTCCCGAATCCGACAAAAGCGACCCACAGAACCGGGGTCGTACGGGCCGATCTCCCACCTCCGTATGGGATATGACTCTGGATCACCCGATAGGCCGTCAGGCGGCCGTACAGCGGTTTTCGACCGCTGTACGGGGCCTCATGACCGGCGCTGGACCGCCGCCATGAGGGTACGGGCGAGCTCGCGCACCGCATCGGCGCCCCCGTCGGGGGTTCCCGCGACGGCGACCAGCGGCGGCTGCCAGCCCTGCTCCGCGATGCGCCCGGCGACCTCGGCGGCGAGCGCCGCCGCGCCGGAGAAGCAGCCCAGCACCAGGGGCGGCCCCGCGGCCAGCGCCGGACGCAGCGCGGCGAGGCAGGCCGCCGCATCGGCCGGGGCCCCGTCCGACAGGGTGGTCAGGGCCTGCGGCCCGGGGTAGGCCTGCGCCATGGCGTCGTAGCAGCCGGGCGGCGCGCCCGGCGGCGGGATCAGGCAGACGGTGCCCGCTCCGGGGTGGGCCGGCGCCCGCAGGGTGCGCAGCGGCGCGGACGGCCGGGCCGCCGTATGCGGTACGGGGGCGCCGTCGAGCAGCGCGAGCGCCTCGGCGACGGTGGTGGACTCCCGTGCGGCGGCGGGCAGTTCGCGCATCAGCCGGGCGGTCTGCGCGAGGATCTCGGCGGCGTCGCAGTCGCTGATCCGGGCCCGGTCGTGGACGGCGGTGAGCATCAGGCCGCCTTCACCGTCGTGCCCGGCGCTGAGGCTGAACGGCGCCCCGGTGTACGGTCCGACGGCCTCGACGGGGTCGACGCGTACGCCCTCCTCCGCGAGGGCCTCGCTCAGCGACTCCCGGTTGGCGCGGGCGGTGTGCGGCCGCTCGCTGCCGGCCGGGGGCTCGAAGGCGAGGAGGGACTCGGTGAGTTCGGCCTCGAAGGGGGCGCGGCCGGCCCAGGCATGGATCTGCCCGGGGGAGACCCACTCGTAGGCGGCGGCGTCCAGCGCGCTTCCGGTCAGGTCGGCGAGCAGCCCGGTGACCAGCCCGCGCGGCTCGACGACCGCATGCCGGGGGAGTGCCACCTGGAGCGGGCCCGGGAGCCGTTCGACGCTGTCGAGGGCGATGCCCCGCCCGGAGGAGGCCACGGCGAAGGCGACGTGCCGCTCCCCGGTGGCCCGGTGCAGCAGGAGCGCCCAGACGGCGTGCAGGGCGGTGCTCTCGGCGGCGCCGTGGCTCGCGGCCCAGTCCCGCAGGCGCGCGGCCTCGTAGGGGGTCAGGCGCCGTCGGCCCACCCCGTGCCCCTCCCCGCCGGTAGGACGGGTGCCGGGGCGCGCGGGCAGGGTGGCGGCGCCGCGCGGGGGAGTGGCCCGGGCCCAGTAGGCGCGGGCCGGCGCCAAGTCCCGGGAGGAGAGCCACTGGAGGTGGTCGCGCAGGTCCGGGCGGCGCTCACCGCCCATCGGGCGCCCGTCGGCGAGGTACGCGCGGTAGAAGGCGTCGAGCAGCAGGCGCATGCTGCGGCCGTCGACGAAGGCCTGGTGGTGGGTGACGAGGATCCGGATGCAGGCGCCCTCGTCGACCAGGGCGATGCGCAGCGGCCCGGGCCGGGACACGTCGAACTCGCGCCGCCGCTCGCTCGCCAGCAGCGCGGGCCAGTCGGCGCTGCCGGCCGGGTGCCACACGATCTCGGGGGCCGCGTGGGCGTGCACGAAGACGGCGGGTGCCGCACCGGGCGCGGCGCCGGTCCCCGCTCCCGCCCGGGTCCCGGCCGCGGCCCCCGGCCCGCGCCCCGGCCCGAGGGCCGCCCGCAGGACGGCCTCGGAGCCGAAGACGTACTGCCAGGCCTCGGCGAACCGTTCGGTGTCCAGCGGCCCGCGCCAGCGCCAGTGCACCTGTCCTACGTGCAGGCCGTGTCCGGGATGCGCCACCGTGTCGAGCAACAGGTCGTGCTGGACGGGCGTGACCGGACCGGCCGCCGGGCGCGTGGCGCCACCGGCCGCCGGGGCCGCGGGGCTACCCGCGGCGGGACCGGGACGGGCGTCGCCGACTGTCGGCCGGGCGTCGTCGCCCGCCGCCGGCCGGACCGTCAGGACACCGGCGGCGGGCTGCTGGGGGAGCGAGGTGAGCAGATCGACCAGCGGCCCGGCCGGGAAGGGGGGCGGCGGCAGGGTCAGGCTGTGGTGCGTCGCGCTGTGCCGGCGCAGGGCCGGGGTGAACGGCGGGAACAGCGACAGCGCCGCCTGCAGGGCCGTCGAGGTCAGCGGCCCGTGCAGGTCGAGGGAAGGCGGTGGCCCGGGAGCGATGACCACGCTCATCTGCGTCACGGTCCATCAGCTCCTCCCTGGCTGGGAACACAGACGTGGACAGGGAGCGATTGTGCATGCCGCCGCCACAAAACGCTGACACGGCGCTGACACGGCGCCCCGCGGGCGTCGCGTACACGGCCGTTCTACGAATTATGGATGATCGCGCCAGAATTCAGAAAGGATTAAGCCTAGATCCTCCCGGGGCAACGCACGGGGATTCCGGCGCGACTCCGGCGGGACTCCGATCGAATCCCGCCGAGATTCCGTCCGGCCTCCGACCGGAATCCGGCCGGACTCCGGCAGGATTCCGGTGGAGAATGATCAGAATTCCACGGGCCCTCGATCGTACGGTGTTATCCGGGCAACTCGGCGCGGTTTATGCCGCGTAGAGGTCGAACGTCGACGTGCGCCGCGGTCCGGCGGTCACGTCGAGCGCGGGGTCGACCGCGAGCATGGCCTGGTGCAGCCGCTGGAGCTGCGGGGAGGGCTCCACGCCCAGTTCGTCGATCAGCCGCGTCCGCAGCCGCCGGAACACGTCCAGCGCGCTCGCCTGACGGCCCGAGCGGTAGAGCGCCACCATCGCCTGGGCGTGCAGCCCCTCGTGCTGCCGGTGGCGGGCTATGAGCTCGGTCAGCTCCGCCAGCACCTCCGTGTGCCGGCCCAGGCGCAGATCGACGTCGATCCGCCGCTCGACCGTCACCAGCCGGCTCTCCTCCAGGCGCATCACCTCGATCTCCAGGATCGGACCCACCCGTACGTCGACCAGCGCGGGCCCCTGCCACAGGCCCAGCGCGGAGCGCAGCAGGCCGGCCGCGCGCTCGTCGTCGCCGTCCTCGAACGCCGACTGGCCCCCCGCGACCAGCCGCTCGAACCCGTGGACGTCCACGCTCTCCGGTGCGACCTGGAGCACGTAGCCCCCGTGCCGGGTCGCGAGCACCTCTTTCGCGCCTCCGGGGGCGGCCGGGCCGAGTGCGGCGCCGAGGCGCCGGCGCAGCTGCAGGATGTACGTCTGCAGCGTCGTGAGCGCGCTCTGCGGCAGCCCCGAACCCCAGATCTCCTCCATCAGCGTCGGCACCGGCACCACACGGCCCGGGTACAACGCGAGCAGCGCGAGCACCTGTCGCGGCTTTCCCGCCGACGGAACGACCGAACCCCCGTTGACCTCCGCACTCAACGGACCCAGTACCTGAATCTCCACGGCTTCCCTCCGGACGTAGCCGAGTTCTCATCGATTTTCGGACGTCGACTCAGGCAAGGTAACCGCGACTCGAACCGTACCGGTGAATTCTTGAGCGAGTATCCACCACGCTTCGCGATCAGGCATTTGCGTGTAGACACCAAGCTGCTAGATTCCGCCCGGGGGATTAAGTCCGGAACACGTATCCGGACACCGTTGGGGGCGTCGATGGAATTCGTCGTGGCAGACGGCGGGCCGGGGGATTTCCGCATTCTGGGACCGGTGCAGGCGCGCGAGCGCCGGACGGGCGCATGGTGCGAGCCGCAGGGGTCCAAGCAGCGCACGCTGCTGGCGAGCCTGCTCGTACGGGCCGGCGAGGTGCTCTCCGCCGACCGGCTCATCCACGAACTGTGGGGTGACGCCCCGCCCGCGGGCGCGGCCAACGCGCTGCAGGCCCATGTGGCCCGGCTGCGCCGCCGGCTGCGCGGCCCCGGGGACGGCGGACCCGAGCGGATCAGCACCCACGCCACGGGCTATGTACTGCACCTGGGCTCCGCCACCACCGACGCCCAGCACTTCCTGCGGCTCTCCGCGCGGGGCCGCGCCGCGGCCGACGCCGATCCCGCGCACGCCGCCGAGGTGCTGCGCCGGGCCCTGGAGCTGTGGCGGGGGCCCGCGCTGGAGGGCTGCGGCCGCGGCCCGCTCTGCGGGCGCGAGGCGGACCGGCTGGAGGAGGTGCGGCTGGACACGCTGGAGGCGTTCCACGAGGCGGGCCTGCGCGCCCCCGGCGGCGCGGCGCACCGCGCGCGGATCGCGGCGGAGCTGGAGCGGCTGACGGCCGAACACCCGCTGCGGGAGCGGTTCTACGACCTGCTGATGACCGCCCTGCACGGGTGCGGCCGCCGCACGGAGGCCCTCGGCGTGTACGAGCGGGCCCGCCGGCACCTGCTGGCCGAGCTGGGCGTGGAGCCGGGGCCCGCCCTGCGCGGCCGCCTGGAGACGGTCCTGCACCGCCCCGAGGACCTGGGCGGTGAGGTGGCCCGGCTGCGCGAGCGCGTGGAGACCCTGTCGCGGGCCCAGGAGGAGCTGACCCGCCGGATCGTCCGCCTCACCCGCGCCGCGGGCGCCCGGGCCGACTGAACCGCACGCGGGTCAGGGGGTGTGGACCGCCTCGCAGGAGACCAGGTCGGCGAAGGCCGCCGGGGTCGGGTACTCGTACAGGTCTGTGGGCTCCACCCCGGCCCCGTACCGCTGGTTGACCATCGCGACGAACTGCGCGGTCAGCAGCGAGTCCAGGCCCAGTGAGCGGAAGCTCTGTCCGGGGTCGATCCGGTCCGTAGCGATCCTCAGTACCTCGCCGAGCACCCCGAGGAGGTCTGCGAGCACCTCGTCGGGCGCCGCGGGCGACTGCTGCGGATCACGGGGGTCACTCGTCATCGGTGGCTCCTTCGACAAACCGGTGGTGCGGTGGGTCACGTTCACGTCCAGGGCGCACTCAGCGCCGACTCGACGTCCGCGACCGAAGTACGGTACTGCGCTTCCCGCCCCGCGGGCACGAGGCTGGGCAGCAGCAGGAGCCACAACGCGCTCACCCTGCGCCGGAGTTCCGGGTAGGGCATGCCGATGCCGGCCATCACCTCGATGCCGCAGGCGGCCGCGGCCACCGCCGACTCGATGCCCTCCCAGTGGTCGGCGCGCAGCTCGCCCGCGTCGCGCGCCTCCCGCAGCAGCTCGCACACCGTGCTCAGCCACGCGCGGTGGAAGTCGGTGACCGGCGGCTCGCTCCCCGCGCACTCCTTGGTGATCCGGAAGCTCGCGGGCAGGGCCGGCTCCTCGTGCAGGGTCCTGGCCAGCCAGTGGGTGAGGTCCACCAGGGCCTGCAGCGGCGCGACGCCGCGCAGGCGCAGCGCACGCGCCTCCTCGCGGAGCATGGCGCCGCCGCGTTCCTGCACCGCCTCGGCCAGTTCGTCCTTGGAGGCGAAGTGGAAGTACAGCGCGCCCTTGGTGACCCCCGCCGCGCCGGCGATGTCGCCGAGCGTCGCGTTCGCGTAGCCGTTGCGCCGGAACAGCTCGGCTCCCGCGCGCACCAGCCTGCGGCGGGTCCGCTCGGAGCGCTCCTGCACCGACTTGCGGCCGCGCGCCGCCGGGCCGGTGGTGCTCCGTGCAGGCGCCACGTCAGCCGACGCGGGCGAGTCGGGTGTCCGACGGGTCGGCGGCGGGTTTCACGGGGTGCTCGGGGCCTGCCATGAGGATGGAGCGCTGCAGGGCCCGCAGGGCGGTGGAGGGCTCCAGGCCCTGTTCCCTTACGAGGGTGGCGCGCAGCCGCTGGTAGACGTCCAGGGCCTCGCCGCGGCGCCCGGAGCGGTGCAGGGCGAGCATGAACTGCCCGTGCAGGTTCTCGTGGGTGCGGTAGCGGCTGGCCAGGACCGTCAGCTCGGCGAGCAGCTCGCGGTGGCGGCCGAGCCGGATGTCGGCGTCGATGCGCTGGTCGAGCGCGCACAGCCGGCTCTCCTCCAGCCGCCGGGTCTCCATCTCCAGCTGGGCCCCGCCCTGTACGTCGGCGAAGGCGGGCCCCTGCCACAGGGCGAGGGCCTCGCGCAGCAGGCGGGCGGCGCCGGGGAAGTCCCCGGCGTCCATGGCCCGGTAGCCCGTGCCCGCGAGCCGGTCGAACTCGCGGATGTCGCTGGCCGCGCCACCGCTGTTGAGGAGGTAGCCGCCGGGGAGCGTGACCAGCACGTCCTTCGCGGTCCGCCCGGGCGCCGCGCCCTCGGCGCCCTCGCCACCCTCGGTGCCCTCGGCGCCGTCGCCCTGGCCCAGGGCGGTGGAGATCATGGCCCGCAGCTGCAGCACGTACGTCTGCAGGGTGGTGCGGGCGCTGCGCGGCGGCTTGCCCGCCCACAGCTCTTCGGTGAGGGCCGAGACCGGGACCACCTGGTCCGCGTGCAGGGCCAGCAGTGCCAGAACCTGGCGGGGCTTGGGAGCGGTCGGCGTGATCGAGACCCCGTTCACCCGCACCTCAAGCGCGCCCAGAACCTTGATGTCCACGCCCTACTCCCCTGTCCGTGGATGAAGCCATCGCCAGTAGAAAACAGCACGGCCGGTTTGTCAATACCAAACCGGTCGTACTGTTTTCGAGCTGAACTCTCCATCATCACCCTGACCAGCAACGGGAGTTGACCGGACACCTCCCGGCGGCCCAGGGATTCCCTACGCCTCCCCCTCCATTCCCCTGCCAGAAACAGTCCAAGCGGTTGTTTTTGAGACCGTGCCGAAACCGCTCCCCGCGCGTTGTCACATCGCCAGGGTCCGTTCCGTCATAGCGGTACGGAACGAAACGGGGCACCGAGCCCCCCACCTCGAAGGAGTCCCCTGATGAACGCACGCATGGGCAACCCGGCCATGGTCGTCCCCGGCGCGATGCAGGCCCTGCAGGCCATGGGCAAGGCGGTCACCGCCACCGGCATCAGCGAGCGCACCCTGGAACTCGCCCACATCCGGGCCAGCCAGATCAACGCGTGCGGGGTCTGCCTCGACATGCACCCCAAGATCGCGAAGAAGCTCGGCGAGACCGACGAGCGCCTCCACGCGGTCGCCGGCTGGCGCGACACCCCGTACTTCGACGACGCGGAGCGCGCCGCCCTGGCCCTCGCCGAGGCCGTCACCCGCGTCGCGGACACCAGCAACGCGGTCCCCGACGAGGTCTACGACGAGGCCGCCAAGCACTACGACGAGCAGCAGCTCGCGGCGCTCATCCTCTCCATCTCCACGGTGAACGTCTGGAACCGCATCAACGTCGCCACCCGCCAGGTGGCCGGCGCGGCCTGGGGCTGAGCCGGACCGCGCCGACGGCGGATCAGCCGCCCGCGGCGCTGCGCACCGACGCGGAGCCCGCAGGAACCCGGTCCGCCGGCACCCGGTCCGCCGGCACGGCATCCGCCAGTACCGCATCCGTCAGCACCCCGGCCGCGCCCGTGTAGCCGGCCGGATCCAGCAGGGCCGCGAGCGCCTCGGCGCCGTAGTGCCGGGCGAGCACCCCGGACGCGGCCAGGACCTCCGCCAGCGGGCGGCCCGAGGCCGCGGCCTCGGCCGACGCCCCGCTCATCAGCTCCTTGGCCTCGGCCTTCCCCAGCACCGGCGCCAGAACCGCCGCCAGCCGCTCGCTGACGATCTGGCCCCCGGTCAGCGCCAGGTTCGCCCGCATCCGCTCCGGGTGGACCCGCAGCCCCAGGGCCAGTTCCCGGGCCGTCGCGGCGGCGCCGCCGGCCAGCCTCAGGCACTCGCGCAGCGGCTGCCACTCCGCGTGCCAGGCCCCCGCGGACCGCTCGTCCTCCGAGAGCATGGCCTGCGTGATCACACTCGCGTACGCGGGCACCTGGACGGCCGCCGAGCGGATCAGCGTGGCCAGCACGGGATTGCGCTTGTGCGGCATCGCCGAGGAGATCCCGCGGCCCGCCACCGCCGGCTCGGCCACCTCCCCGACCTCGGTGCGCGCCATCGACTGGACGTCCACCGCGATCTTTCCCAGGACCCCGGTGGCCAGGGCCAGTTCCGCGGCCAGCGCCGCGACCGGCGTACGGGCTGTGTGCCACGGCAGCAGCGGCGCGCTCAGCCCGCACTCGGCGGCGTACCGCTCGACCAGGCGGGGCGCGTACCCCTGCGGGTCCGCCACCGCGTACGGGCCGCTGCGCGCGTACTCGACGTACCCGGCCAGCGTCCCGGCCGCGCCGCCCAGCTGGACGAAGAGCCCCTCGGCCCGCAGCCGCCGCAGCCGGCCGGCCGCCTGCTCCACCGGCACCAGCCACCCCGCGGCCTTCAGGCCGAAGGTGGTCGGCACCGCGTGCAGGCCCAGGGTGCGACCGGCCAGCGCCGTGTCGCGGTGCTCGGCGGCGAGCGCCCGCAGGGCGGCCGCCACCGCGTCCAGGTCGGCCGTGATCAGGTCCACGACGCTGGCGGAGACGAGCATGAGCGCGGTGTCGAAGATGTCCTGGCTGGTGGAGCCGCGGTGCACGAACTCGGCCGCCTCGGGGGAGTGCGCGGCCACCACGGCCGTGAACTCCCGCACCAGCCCCACCACCGCGTTGGCGGTCTCGCGGCTGCCGCGGGCGACGGCGGCCAGGTCCAGGTGCTCGCTCCTGGCCAGTTCGGAGATGACCCGGGCCGCTTCCTTCGGCACGGTGCCCAGATCGGCCTGCGAGCGCACCAGGGCCGCCTCGGCGTCGAGCATCGCCTGCAGCCAGGCCTCGTCGGCGGTCGCCGCCTCGGCCGCCGTGCCCACCCGTACGGGGCTCAGCAGACCGCTGTCGGTACCGGGGGGCGACAGGCTCAACGGGCCAGCTCCTTGACCGGCGCGAGGACGCTCTCGGTGTCCTGCAACAGGCCCAGGACCGCGTCGGCGATGGCGTCCGAGTCCTGGAGGGTCACGGAGTCCACGCCGGGGCGGATGCCCGCCGCGGTGACCCAGTGCACCCATTCCGTGGGCACCCCGTAGGCGTAGCGGCGCGGATGCGGCCGGCCCGCCGCGTCGACGACGTGGAACGGCGCACGGGTCACGTCCAGCCCGCCCGTCTCGTGCGTCTCGTCACCGGGTCCGGGGATCCGGTACGGGCGGCACTGGCCGGTGCCGATCAGGTGGAGCAGCAGCGGATCGGCGGTGGAGCGCAGGTCGATCTCCGGCAGACGCGCCTCGATGAGGGTGCCCGCCCGGACCAGGGAGCCCGGCACCAGGGCGGATTCCACGGTGAAGGCGCCCTCCGCGTCGCTGAGCGGCAGCAGCCGGGCCTCGGGGCCGAGCACGTCCAGGACGCCCGCCTCGATCAGGGCGATGGCCTCCTCGATCCGGCTCGCGGGCGGTCCGATGGAGAGGAAGGCGTTGAGCGGGGTGTACCAGCCGTCCAGGTCCCGGTGGTACGAACCGCCCGTCAGCCCGGCGTGGTCGATGATCTCGCGGATCTCGTTGCGCAGGTCGCGCAGTACGTCCAGGGCAGCCTTCAGCGGCCCGTCGACATTGCCCTCGCGGGCCGCGGCCAGGTCCTCGCGCAGGTGGTCCAGGAGCCAGCCCCGGAAGTCCTCGGGAGCGGAGAAGACCTCCCCGTCGTACGGCTTCGCGATGCGGGCCCAGTCCCACCGCCGGTCGGCGGCGATGCCGAACCGGTCCAGGATCTCCTCCTCGCGCGAACTGCCCGGGGAGGCCCCCAGATAGGCGGTGCGCAGCGCCCCGGCCTCGGTGTGCCGGCCCTCGGCGGCCAGCAGCGCGGTGTAGTAGACCGTCTCGGTCTCCCGGGCGACCAGCGGCCACAGGTCGCGGCGGAAGTCCAGCCCGCCCTCCCGGCGCGACCTGCTCTGCAGGGCGCGGACCGTGTCCGGCGTCAGTACGAGCGGGATGTGGCGGCCGTGGGCGCCCTTCTGGTTCTCGCCGCGCGAGTGGAAGGGCATCCCGCGCCGGGACCCGGCGACGAGCTTGGGCTCCCGCCCGGAGGGCAGGTAGACCAGGCGCTCGCCCTGCCGCTCGAAGCGGCCGCCGCGGCCGTGGGTGAACAGCGCCATGTAGTCGAAGAAGTTGAGGCCCAGGCCCAGCAGCGCCACCGTCTCGCCGGGACGGACCGCCGTGAGGTCCGCCTCCGCCGGGTTCACGGGTGTGACGTAGTGCAGTCCGTTGCGGCGGGCGAAGGCGGCGCGCTCGCGCTGGGTCCGGGAGTCCCGTACCGGCACGTGCCCCTGGGCGAGCACCACGGCGTGCAGCCCGTCGAGGCGGGTGCCGTCGGCGAGCCGTACGCTCTGCGTGCCCGTGCCCGGGTCGTCGTCGAGAGCTACCGCTCCGGAGCCGTGCACGACGGTGCGGACCCGGTCCGGGGCCGTCTTGACGACCCGTCTGAACACCCATTCCAGGTAGTGGCCGTAGAAGGCGCGGGTGGGGTAGGAGTCGGGGCCCAGCGCGCGCGCCTCGGCCATCACCGACTCGGGGTGGTTCCAGTCGTCGACCGGACCCATGAGCGTCAGGAACCGCGCCCATTCGTAGAGGCTGGGGCCGGGGGACAGCGGGCCCTTCAGCGTCACGCTCTCGTCGGTGAACAGCGTGACCTGGCTGGCCACCGTGTTCATGAGCAGGTGCTGCGACTGGTCCGTTCGCCACACCTGTCCGGGGCCGGGGGGGCAGCGGTCGACCACGTGGACGGTGATGGGTTCCTCACCCCCTTCGGCGGCCTGCGCGCAGATCCGTTCGAGAACGGAGAGCCCGCGGGGTCCGGCGCCGATGAGGCAGACGTCGAGCTGCCGGCTGGTCATGGTCACTCTCCACTGGTCCGTGTATCCGGTGTGCCATCCACGTCGGTCGGAGCTCGGGGCAGTTCCCCCGAACGGCCCGGTCGGAGCCGTTCCGTTCCGAAACCCAGGCTGGATCAGGCTGCTAGAGGCGCTCAGGAGCCGCTCAAGAGCGGCTCAGGAGCCGGGCCGGAGGAGGACGACCTCCGCACGAAGCCCCCCAGGTCCGTGACCTGGGGGGCTTCGTGCGGAGCGGTCCGCGGCGGAGGGCCGGCGGGGACGTCAGGGGCGGCGGCGCCGGGGGTCAGCGGGCACCCAGACCGAGGTCCCGGACCACCTGCCGGTACTGCTCGATGAGCTGGGGCCGGGCCGCGTGGACGGCCGGCGGGAAGTTCTCCACCAGCAGGTCGTAGCCGCGGGCGAGGACGGGGTCCTCCAGCAGGCCGAAGACCATGTGCCCGCCGCCCTGGGGGCCGCCCGCGAGGATGGCCTTGCGCAGCCGGTCGATCTCGCTGCCGCTGACGCCCGGGAAGAGGTCCCGTACGACCGGCTCCTCGGTGTCGAGGTGGGCGGCGAGCACCTTCTGCACCCGGCGCGCGGCCGCCGCGCCCTCGCGGGCCGGCCGGCCCGCGGAGGCGAGGGTCGCGAGCGGGCCCAGCGCGGCGAGCTCGTCGACGGCCGCCTGCAGGGCGTCCAGTTCCGCGTTCAGTTCCTCGTGCTCGTCCTTGAGGGTGTCGAAGTGCGCGCCGGCCTGCGGGTACAGCTCGCGCAGCACGGGCCAGAACAGGTCGTCCTCGCTCGTGTGGTGGTGGTGGGTCAGCTCCACCAGCCAGCCGGCCGTCCACACCAGGACGGGGATGTCGACGGCCGCGCCGTCGGTCAGGCACTGGAAGGAGTCGGCGACCAGTTCCGTGCCCCGGCGCAGGATGTCGTGGGCCGAGAGGAACTCCTGGTACATGCGGGCGCCCGCGTTGAGTTCGGCCGAGGCCGCCTCGGTCACCGCCGCCACGACGTCGTAGCGCTGGACCCGGTCCACCGCGTCCAGCGCCTGCGCCGCGTCCACCGCCGCGTCCGTCGACGCCTGCGGCGTCTGCGGGGCCTGCGCGCCGCTCCTGCCGGTCCGCTGCGGGGCGCCCGCCCGGGCGTCCTCGGCCACCGCGGCGGTGTAGGGCCGCCGCAGTTCCTCGTAGCGGCGCAGGGCGGCGGCGACCCGGCCGGGACCGGCCTGCTCGCGCCGCAGGAAGCCCGCCAGCGCCACCGCGTCCTCGATGGCCTGGCTCGCGCCCTGGCCGTGGTCGGGGAGCATCGGATGGGCCGCGTCCCCGAGCAGGGTGGTGCGCGAGGTGCTCCAACGGGCCAGCGGCCCGCGGTCGTACAGCGACCAGTGGCCGGTCTCGGCCACGGCCCCGACCAGTTCCCGTACGGCCGGCTCCCAGCCCGCGAAGGCCTCCGCGAGCCCGCGGCCGTCGCCCCGCCGGGTCCAGGAGTCCCCGCGGTCGGCGGCGTCGGCCACCACGGCGACGAAGGACAGCTCGCGCCCGGAGCGCACCGGGGCGGCGAGCAGCCGCTCCCGCGCGCCGGTCCAGGCGTACATCGTCTCCGCGGCCTGTCCGCCCAGGGCGGGCAGCCGTTCCAGGGGCACCACCCCGTGGATCGCGGCGGTGCCGGACCACACCGGGGTTTCGGCTCCGGCGATCTTGCGGCGCACCACGGAGTGCACGCCGTCGGCGGCGACCAGCAGATCGGCCCGCCCGCTGCGGCCGTCCTCGAAGTCCAGGCGGACCCCGTCCGCGTCCTCCTCGTACCCGACGAGGCGCCGGCCCAGGTGCACCGTCCCGCCCGGGAGCTGGTCGGCGAGGATCCGTTGCAGGTCCGCGCGGTGGACGGTGTAGTGCGGGCCGCCGTACTCGGCCTCCCGGGCGGCTCCCATCGGCTGCCGCTCCACCGCCAGGCCGCTGTCCCAGAGCCGGACCTCCCGGGCCTGCGGGCGCACCGCGACCTCCCGCAGCCGCTCCTGGAGCCCGAACCGGTGCAGCAGCCGGGCCCCGTTGGGCGCCAGGTGCAGTCCGGCCCCGACCTGCGAGAGCTCCGGGGCCTGCTCGTACACGTCCACGTCCAGGCCCGCCCGGCGCAGCGCCATCGCCGCGGCCAGGCCGCCGATGCCCGCGCCGACCACCGCCACGCGCAGGGTCTCATCGCTCATCCGGATCTCCTCACTCGGGTACTCGGGGTACCAGGGGATGCGTGCTGGACTGGAACTGTCTGGAACTGTCCCGAGCGCAGCCGCCCCGGACAGACCGAGGGGCGGCCAGGTCACCGCGGTGAGCTCGGTGATCTGGCCGCCCTTCGGATGGCGCCCGGTGCCGGTCAGATGCTCCAGCGGTTGATCTTGGAGTACGCCGGCACCCACGCGTTCTCGTACGCGGCGCGGGCCGGCTCCGGCAGCACCCGCAGCACGGTCGCGCTGTCCGACTCGGAGGCGCCGTCGAGCAGCCACGGCAGGTACCGCGGGTTGTCGGGGCCGATCCGCTGCGCGTGGGCCTGGCCGAAGCCCATGAGCAGCGGCGGGGTCGCGACGTCGTCGATGACCGGCAGCCCCTCGTCCTCCTCGTGCTTGAAGTGCCCGCCGAGGCCCGTGACGAGGGCGTCGACCAGGTCGCCGAGGCTCCCGTGCTGCGCCGGGTCGATCAGCGCGGCATCGATCGCGTCCAGCATCGGGTCGATGGTCAGGTGCTCGGCCTCCAGCGCCTCGACGACCGCGAGGTCGTCGGGGCGGCCGGCGAGCGCCTCCCGGATGCCCGGCCACAGCGCGTCGTCCTCGGCGCCGTGGTGCACGTGCAGGTAGGTCTTGAACATCTCCCAGCCGGCGGCGGTCCGCAGGATGGTGACGGGGTCGTCGCTGGTGCGGGCGGCGACCTTGGCCAGGTGCTCCAGCTCCCGCCTCAGGGCGTCGTGGATGACGAACATCATGGTCATGTCGTGCTTGAAAGTGGCGCTCATGGCAATTCCTTCCGAGGTCCCCGTGCCCGCCGCATCACGGCGGGCACTCCCGGCTCACCGGGCGGCGCAGCTCGGGGGAAGTGCCAGGCAAGTCCGGGGGAAGGAGGTGTCCGCGCGCTCAGTTCCCCCTCACGCCGTACCTCGCGCCTGACCCCCGCCGGTCCTCGCCACCCAGCGGGCCCGTGCATTTCACAGTACGGCGCCCCGCTCGGCCCCGGCCGCGCTCTCCACCGTCTCTCGAGCGGTCCCGAACCAGGCCTCGAGCGCCGCCCGGAGGCTGCCGCCGTCCGGCGCGGCCCACGCGACGTGACCGTCGGGACGCAGCAGCACGGCCTCGGGCAACCGCAGCCCGCCGGGCGTCAGCTCCGGGTCCCAGCGCCCCTCGACCACGTCGACCCGGTCCGACCAGGCCGCGGCGGTCTCCTTGAGCCCGTCGTCCCCGGCGCCGCCGGTGACGACGAGCACGCCGCGGGCCGCGTGCAGCAGTTCGGCGACCCGGATACGGGTGCCGTCGGCGCGCTCCAGCTCGTGGTCGGGCAGCCGCAGCCCGGCCAGCGGGTGCCCCGGGGCGCCCATGTCGTAGCGGACGTCGATCCCGCTGACCAGCCCCGCCAGGTGCCGGGCCACCTCCGGGATCTCCACCAGCTCGCGCATGACGGCGCGCAGCGGCTCCATCTCCTCACCGCTCAGGTAGAGGCGGGTCTGGGCGCGGGTGTTGCGCATCAGGCCCTCGCCCACCGGGTGCCGCTCGGACTGGAAGGTGTCCAGCAGGCCCTCGGGGGCCCAGCCCTTGACCGTCGCGGCCAGCTTCCAGCCGAGGTTCGCGGCGTCCTGGACGCCCACGCTCATGCCCTGCGCGCCGGCCGGCATGTGGATGTGGGTGGCGTCCCCGACGAGGAACACCCGTCCGCTGCGGTACTCGGAGGCCTGGCGCGTGGTGTCGGTGAAGGAGCTCACCCACCGGGCGTCCGCACCGTGCACGTCCTCGCCCGTCATCCGCTGCCAGGCGTCGGCGATCTCGGCGAAGGTCAGCTTGCTCTTGTCCTCGTGCGGACGCAGGTTCTCGTCGTGGATGACGATGCGGTCGACGCCGTCCTCCAGGTTGAAGGCCATCACCATGCCGCCGGGGACCTGCTCCCCGATCGGCCGCTGGCGGATGTTCGCCCCGACCAGGTCGGCCATGTACATCCCGCGGGTGGCCTCCCAGCCGGGGAAGTCGATGCCGGCCAGCTTGCGCACGATGCTGCGCGCCCCGTCACAGCCCACCAGGTACGAGGCGCTCTCCTCGCCCCGCCCACCCGGGCCCTCGTACTCGACGACGACGCCGTCCGCGCTCTCCCGGAAGCCGGTCACCTCGTGCTCGCGGCGGATGGTGACCCCGAGCTCGGTGACCCAGGCCTCCAGCAGGGACTCGGTGCGGAACTGCGGGATCCCGCGCACGCTGTAGTGGTTGTCGTCGAGCTTGCTGAAGTCGATGCGCACGCCGCCGAAGTGGCCCTGCGCGTACTCGACGTCGCCGAACCGGGCCAGCAGCCCGCGCTGGTCGAACACCTCGGCCGCACGCTTGGTGAAGCCGACGCCGCGTGACTCGCCGCTCGGCGCGGGCAGCTTCTCGAAGACGACGACGTCCGCGCCGCCGAGCCGGATCTCGCCGGCGAGCATCAGCCCGACCGGACCCGCGCCGACGACTATTACGTCCTTGCCCATGGCTTCGTTCTCCTCGTGCAGCAGATGGATGAAGGTCGGTCAGACGAAGAATTCCGACAGCAGCCGGATGACCGGCTCGGGCTGCTCCTCGGGGAGCCAGTGCAGGGTCTTGTACAGCTTCACCACCCGTACGTCGGGGGCCAGCGAGGGGAGCACCTGCTCGAACTCCTTGTGGCTCACCGGGGACGCGATCCCGAGCAGCGGCACGGTGAGCTTGCCGTACGTCGCCATGTCCTCGATGTCCTGCGGGAACGCCCGGTACCAGCCGTTGGTCGCCCGGATCTGCTCGGGCGTGTCGTAGGCGCGGGCGAAGATGGCCCGGTCGCGCGGGCTGACCGAGGCCTGGTCGAAGAGAGAGTTCTCGAACAGCCAGTCGACGACGTGCCGCATCCGGCCGGCGATCAGCTTCTCCGGCAGGCCCTGCGCCTGGTTGAAGCCCCACCACCACATGGAGACGCCGGTGCCCGGGCGGCGCAGCAGCGGCATCGAGTACTTGCTCTCGCCGGGGTGCATGACGTCGAGCAGGGCGAGCTTGCGGACGGCCTCGGGGTGGTTGACGGCGAAGCTGAAGGCCACCATGGCGCCGATGTCGTGGCCGGCCAGGTTGACGCTCTGGTAGCCCAGGTGGTGGACGAGGGCGCGGATGTCCGCGGCCATCGACTTCTTGTCGTAGCCGCCCTCGGGACGGCTGGAGCCGCCCATCCCGCGCAGGTCGACCGCGATGACGCGGTAGCGGCGGGCGAGCTCGGGCATGATCTTCCGGAACTCCCACCACGTCTGCGGCCAGCCGGGCAGCAGGACCAGCGGCTCGCCCTCGCCGCCGGCCACGTAGTGCAGCCGTACGCCGTCCAGATCCGCGTACATGCTTCTGAAGTCGCCCGGAAGCGATCTCGCCAGTTCCTCGTCGGTCGGGCCGTCCAGCCCGATCACGTCATCGACCGAGCCCGCGTGCTCGTCCACCGTCGTCATGTCGTGCCTTTCCTTGCTCGTTCCGTGCTGTGCTGTTCCATGGCGTTCGGTGCCGTCGGCGGCGGTCAGCCGCGGAAGGCCGGCGCGTTCTCCTCGGCCCACAGGGCGAAGGTGCGGCCCGGGTGACCGGTCAGCTCCTCGATGTCGCCGGTGAGCGGCAGGGGTTCGGTGTCCTTGGCCCACAGGACGAGCAGCTCGTCGGCGATGTCCGAGGGGATGTAGCCGGCGCGGCCGGCCTTCCACTCCGCGGGCGTCACGACGCGGACCGGGACGGAGCGGCCGATGGCCTCCTCGACGGTCTTGACCTGCTCGGCGAAGGTGAGCGCCTGGGGGCCGGTGAGGTGGTACGAGCGGCCCTGGAACCGGGGTTCGGTCAGGGCGGCCAGCGCCGCCTCGGCGATGTCCTTCTCGTTGACCGGGTCGGCGTAGCTGTCGGGGAAGGGCAGGCTGACGAAGCCCGCGCCCTTCAGCGCCCACGCCCAGGGCAGGCAGTTGCCCGCGAGGGCGCCGCAGCGGAAGGCGGTCGCCGTGATGGTGGAGGCCTCCAGCGCCTTCTCCACGACCAGGTGCGGGGCGGCGATGCAGTTGTCGGCGGCGTCCGGGAGCAGGCACGCGTCCGAGGACATGATCACCACGTGCCGGACCCCGGCGGCCTCGGCCTCCTTGACGAACTCGTCGATCTGGCTGGGCTCGCAGTACAGGAAGACCGACTCGACGCCCTTGAGGGCGGTACGGAAGCCGGACGCGTCGTCCAGGGACAGCGGAACGGACTCCACGCCCTCGGGCAGCGTCAGCTTGGACGGGTCGGCGGAGCCGGCCCGGACGGCGATGCCGCGGGCGTGCAGGAGGCCGATGAGGTGGGAGCCGACCTTGCCGCGGCTTCCGGTGACGAGGATGGTCATGACGTGGGTCCCTCCGGGACGCTCGGGTGACGGCGGCGCGCTGCTCTGCGGGGCAGCCGGGACGGCGGAACGGACCCGGTCCTCGCTCGACCGGGCCCGTCCGCCGCGTACGGGGATGGTGTGTTCGGGGGTGTCCGCGCCCCTGGCGCGGGCGCGAAGGGGGTTGGGGGGATCAGGCCGGGCCGAACCAGCCCTTGAGCGCGTCCGACAGGTCGCCGCCGTCCGGGGCCGCCCAGACGGCGTACCCGTCGGGCCGGATCAGGACCGCGCCCGGCACCGGGGTGCCGCCCGCGGTCTCCGTACGAGTCCAGGTACCGGTGACGATGTCGATCCGGTCGGCCCACCCGGCGGCGGTCTCGCGCTCCTGCGCGAACTCACCGGTGGTGACGAGCACGCCCCGGGCCGGGTGCAGCAGTTCGGCCACCGTCGTACGGGTGCCGTCCGCGCGCTCCAGCTCCAGGTTCGGCTCCACGCGCAGGCCCAGCAGCGGGTGGCCCGTCGCGCCGACCTCGTAGCGGATGTCGAGCCCGCTGACCTCGCCGGCCAGGTGGCGCGCGGCCTCGGGGATCTGCACCAGCTCGCGCATGACGGCGCGCAGCGGCTCCATCTCCTCGCCGCTCAGGTACAGCAGCGACTGGGCGAGGGTGTTGCGCAGCAGCTTGACGCCCACGGGGTGGCGCTCGGACTGGTAGGTGTCCAGCAGGCCCTCGGGGGCCCAGCCCTTGACCGTCGCGGCCAGCTTCCAGCCGAGGTTGACGGCGTCCTGGAGGCCCACGCTGACGCCCTGCGCGCCCATCGGGGCGTGGTCGTGCGCCGCGTCGCCGGCGAGGAAGACCCGGCCGCGCCGGTACACCTCGGCCTGGCCCTGCGCGTTGGTGAGCGCGCACATCCAGCTGGCCGAGGCCCCGTGGATGTCCTCGCCCGTCACCCGCTGCCAGGCGTCGGCGAGCTCGGCGAACTCCAGCTCGCCCTCGCCGTGGTGCGGGCGCACGCCCGGCTCGTGGACGACGATGCGGTCGGTGCCCGGCTTGGTGGAGACCGACAGGACCATGCCGCCGCCGGGGATGCGCTCGCCGATGGGGCGCGGGCGGATGCTCGCGCCGACGACGTCGGCCAGGTACATGCCGCGCGTGGCCTCCTCGCCGGGGAAGGCGATGCCGGCCAGCTCGCGCAGGGTGCTCTTGCCGCCGTCACAGCCCACCAGGTAGGAGGCGCTCTCCTCGACGCGGCCGTCGGGCCCCTCGAACTCGACGACGACCGAGTCGCCCGCCTCGCGGTAGCCGACCAGCTCGTGCCCGCGTACGACGGGTACGCCGAGCTCCTCCAGCCAGTCGCCGAGCATCGACTCGGTACGGGACTGGGCCAGGCCCATCACCCCGTAGTGGCTCTCCTCCAGCGAGTCGAAGTTGATCCGCACTCCGCCGAAGTGCCCGTGCTGGCCCCAGCGGAACTCCCCGATCCGCGAGAGCAGGCCGCGCTGCGCGAACACCTCGGCCGTGCGTCCGGTGAAGCCCAGCCCGCGGGACTCGCCGCTGGGCGCGGGAAGCTTGTCGTACAGGACCACGTCCACGCCACCGAGCCGGAGTTCACCGGCCAGCATCAGTCCGACCGGACCCGCGCCGACGACTATGACGTCCTTGCCCATGGGTTCGCTCTCCTCGTGCAGACTCGTGCGTTCGGTGGAATGGCTCATCCAGAATCCTGGTCAGTTCTGGTGGAGCCCTGGCTGAATCCCACCTGCGGGCGCCTCAGCCGGGCAGCCCCGCCAGGCGCAGCAGCAGCGGCTTGACCCCGGTCGCCTCCAGCGGGCCGCCGACACCGCCGGGCAGCGAGCACAGGATCAGCGGGGCGTCGTCCTCGCCCGCGGGCAGCCGCCCGTGGCTGCCGCGCACGGGGGAGGGGTCGAGGGGGACGACGGCCATCCGGTAGCGCAGGCCGAGCTTCTTGCGGGCGAGCGCCCGGGCCGCCTTCACCTTGACGTAGGGGTCCTCGGGGTCCATGAACAGCTCGGCCGGGTCGTAGCCGGGCTTGCGGTGGATCTCCACCTGCCGGGCGAAGTCGGGGGCGCGGGCGTCGTCGAGCCAGTAGTAGTACGTGAACCACGCGTCCGGCTCCGCGACGGCGACGAGCTCCCCGGAGCGCGGGTGGTCCAGCCCGTGCTCCTTCTTGCCCCGGTCGTCGAGGAGTTCGCCGAGGCCGGGCAGGTCCCGCAGCGCCTCCCGGGTGGCGTCCACGTCCTCGGGGCGCGCCACGTAGACGTGGGCGACCTGGTGGTCGGCGACGGCGAAGGCCCGCGACGCCCCCGGGTCGAGGTACTCCATCCCGTCCTGGACGTGGACCTCCAGCAGCCCCGCCCGGCGCAGGGCGCGGTTGATGTCGACGGGCCGGCTGACCGGGGTGATGCCGTACTCGGACAGGACGACGACGGTGCGGCCCGCGCGGCGGGCGTCGTCCAGCAGCGGGGCCAGCGTCCGGTCGAGGTCGGCGGCGGCCCGGTGGGAGCGGGGGTCCTCGGGGCCGAAGCGCTGGAGGTCGTAGTCGAGGTGGGGCAGGTAGCACAGGGCCAGGTCGGGGCTGCGGGTGGCGAGCACGTGCCGGGTGGCGTCGACGATCCACCGGGAGGAGGCGAGGCCGGCGCCGGGCCCCCAGTAGTGGAACAGCGGGAAGGTGCCCAGGCGCTCGGTGAGCTCGTCGTGCAGCTGCGCCGGGCGGGTGTAGCAGTCGGGTTCCTTGCGGCCGTCGGAGTAGTAGACGGGGCGGGGGGTGACGGTGATGTCGGTGTCGGCGCCCATCGCGTACCACCAGCAGATGTTGGCGACGGTGTAGCCGGGGTGGGAGCGGCGGGCCGCGTCCCAGATCTTCTCCCCGCCGACCAGGCCGTTGTGCTGGCGCCACAGCAGCACCTCGCCGAGGTCGCGGAAGTACCAGCCGTTGCCGACGATGCCGTGCTCGCTGGGCGGCGCGCCGGTCAGGAAGGTGGCCTGGGCCGAGCAGGTCACCGCGGGCAGCACGGTGCCCAGCGGGGCCCGCGAGCCGGCGGCCGCCAGCTCGGCCAGGCGCGGCATGTGCTCCAGCAGCCGGGGGGTCAGGCCGACCACGTCCACGACGAGCAGGGGCGTGGGTCCGGTGGTGGGCTCGGTGGTGTCCGTCATGGCAGCTCCGTCAGTCCCAGGTCGGTGAGCAGGTCGCGGGCGAGGGCGAGTTCGGCGGCGATGCCGTCGGCGAGCGTGGCCGGGCCGTCGGGCCGCAGCCCGGCCGGCAGGGCCTGCCAGGTGTACGTCTCCACCTCCAGGTGGTGCGTACGGGCCTCGCCCGGGCCGAGCAGCCCGGCCAGCGCCTCGCGCAGCACGGGCAGGGTGGAGGTGAGCGGCGGCTGCGGATCCGCGTGCAGCGGCAGGTGGAAGTGGGCCCGCCAGGGCCCGGTCCGGGGCAGCGCGCCGCCGGACAGGGCCTCGCCGAGGTCGTCGGCGCCGTGCAGCCGGCCGTCGCGGTCCAGGGTGCGCGTCTGGTGCAGGAAGCGGGGCTCGGCGTACGCGGCGAGCGCGGCGCGCACCTCGGGCAGGTGCGGGTGCTCGGCGTGCAGGGCCGCCGACAGCTGCGCCTTGACCACGGGGATGCCGGCCTCGGCCAGCGCTTCGAGCGCGGGCTTGGGCTCCTCGAAGGAGGTGGCGAGGTGGCAGGTGTCCAGGCACAGCCCGATCCGCTCCCCGGCGGCCCCCGCCAGCGCGGCGACGGCGTCGGCGGTGGTCTCCACGGTGCAGCCGGGCTCGGGTTCCAGGCCCACCCGGATGGACCGCCCGGTCCGGTCCTGGAGCTCGTCCAGGTGCGCGGTGAGCCGCAGCAGCGCCGCCCGGGCGGCGGCCGCGGCCCGCGGGTCGCCCTCGTACGGGGTGCGCCAGGCCAGCGGCAGCGTGGAGATCGACCCGTGCCCGGCGTCCTCGGGCAGCAGGGCGGCGAGCACCGCCGCGAGGTCCTCGGTGTAGGCGAGGCGCTCGGGCTCGGTCCAGTCGGGCCGGTACACGCGGTACTTGACGTGCCCGGCGCCGAAGCCCTCGTACGGGAACCCGTTGAGGGTGACGACCTCCAGGCCGCGCCGTTCCAGCTCGGCGCGCAGCCGGCCGAGCGCCGCCGGGTCGGCGGTCAGGGTGCGGGCGGCGTCCCGGGCCAGCCACAGGCCGATGCCGAGGCGCTCGCGGCCCAGCCGCAGCCGGACCGGCTCGCAGTTGTCGCGGAGCTGGGCCAGGACCCCCTCCAGGGTCTCCGCGGGGTGCACGTTCGTGCAGTAGGCGAGGTGGACGGTCGACCCGTCCGGGTGCGCGAAACGCATCGGCTCATTCCCCGCCGCGGAGTATGGAGTTGCCGGCGTGCAGGGCCGCCGCGGGCTGCGGGAGCGCCAGGTTCAGGCGCCCGCTGAGCCCGTAGAAGGCGACGGGGTTGCGCCACAGCACCAGGTCGACGGTGTCCTCGTCGAAGCCGGCCGCCAGCATGGCGTCGCCGACGCTGCGGGTCTTGAGCGGGTCGCTCCTGCCCCAGTCGGCGGCCGAGTTGACCAGGACCTTCTCCGGGCCGTACTCGCGCAGCAGCGCGACCATGCGGTCCTCGTCCATCTTGGTGTCGGGGTAGACGGAGAAGCCGAGCCAGCAGCCGGCGTCCTTGGCCTCCTTCACCGTCGTCTCGTTCAGGTGGTCGAGCACCACCCGGTCGGGTGCCAGCACCGACTCGCGCACCACGTCGACGGTGCGGCGCAGCCCCTCCAGCTTGTCCCGGTGCGGGGTGTGCACCAGCGCCGGCAGCTCGTGCTCGGCGGCCAGCTGGAGCTGGGCGGCGAGCGCGGCGTCCTCCTCGGGGGTCATCGAGTCGTAGCCGATCTCCCCGACGGCGACGACGTTGTCCTTGACGAGGTAGCGGGGCAGCTCGGCGAGGACCGGCGTACAGCGCGGGTCGTTCGCCTCCTTGGGGTTGAGCCCGATGGTGCAGTGGTGCGCGATGCCGTACTGGGCCGCGCGGAAGGGCTCCCAGCCCAGCAGCGCGTCGAAGTAGTCGTAGAAGGAGGCCGGCGAGGTGCGCGGCTGGCCCAGCCAGAACGCCGGCTCGACGAGGGCGCGCACCCCGGCCGCGTACATCGCCTCGTAGTCGTCGGTGGTGCGCGAGGACATGTGGATGTGCGGGTCGAAGATGCGCATCAGAGCGAAGCTGCCTCTCGGGTCAGGGCGAGTACGAGACGGAGGTCCCCGGGGACGGTGCGGCCCGCGGCCGTACGCTCGGCCTCCTGGCCCCGGAGCATGCGGGCGAGTTCGCCGTCGCCGGCGGCGCGGCGGGCGAGGTCGGCGACCGAGGCCACGGGCACCGAGGTGAACAGGCACTTCAGGACGGCGTGCCGCCAGGCGTGCGCGTCCAGGTGCTCGGCCGCGTACGGGCCGACCGCGGCCGCCACCAGGCGGGTGTCGTTGGTGCGCAGCGCGTCCTCGACCAGCGGCAGCCCGTCGGCGGGGGGCAGCGACAGCCGCGGCAGCGCCAGGAGCACGGCGCGCCGCTCGGCCGCGGTGCCCTGCCGGTAGAGCCGTACGACGGTGGCCGCGTCGGGGCGGGCGGCCTCCAGGAGCTGGACGCGGGCCAGGTCGGCTCCCTCGTCGGTGCCGCAGCGGCGGCCCGCCTCGGCGAAGCGCAGCTCCCACGCGGGCAGCCCGGCGGGGGAGGCTGCGCCGCGGTGCTCGCGGGCGGCGTCCAGGGCGGCGACGAGCCAGGCCCTGCCCGGGGCGGGGATCCTGGACTCCATCTGGGGGATCGTCACGGGGTGCCTCCGTCGCGCAGGAATCGCAGGGACCGGGCGGCCTGTTCGGGGCCGGCGTGGGAGTGGCGGGGCAGCTCGACGACGGTCAGCCCCCGGTAGCCGACCTCCTCCAGGGCCGCCAGCACGGGCGGGAAGTCGATCTCGCCGTCGCCGAAGGGGAGGTGTTCGTGGACCCCGCGGCGCATGTCCTCGATCTGGACGTGCCGCAGCCAGGGCGCGACGGCGCGCACGCAGTCGGCGGGCGGGCGCGGCTCCAGGCACTGGCAGTGCCCGATGTCGAGGGTGATGCCGAGGGACCGCGGGCTGCCGAGTTCGGTGCGCAGCCGGTGGAAGTCGTCGAGGGTGGCGAGCAGATGGCCCGGCTCGGGCTCGACGGCGAGCGGTACGCCGGCGCTGTCGGCCGCGTCGAGGACGGGTCCCAGGGTGTGCGCGAGCGTCTTCCACGCGGTGTCGGGGTCGGTCCCCTCGGGCCGGATGCCGCTGAAGCAGTGCACGGCGTTCGCACCGAGGTCGGCGGCGACGCGCACGGCCCGTACGAGCAGGTCCGCGCGGGCCGCCCGCTGGGCGGGGTCCGGGTCGAGGAGCGAGGGGCCGTGTTTGCGGCGCGGGTCGAGGACGTAGCGGGCGCCGGTCTCCACGGTCACGTCGAGCCCGAGCCGGTCGAGGCGGCGGGCCACGTGCCGGGTGCGGGCGGCGAGGCCGGGGGCCATCGGGTCCAGGTGCATGTGGTCGAGCGTCAGGCCGACGCCGTCGTAGCCCAGGTCGGCCAGCAGGGCGAGGGCGTCGTCCAGGCGCAGGTCGGTCAGGCCGTTGGTGCCGTAGCCCAGGCGCAGGCTCATGTGGGGCTCACCTTCCGTGCGAGGCGCCGGGCCACGGGGACGAGGCCGGCGAGGGCGAGTGCGGTCCCGGGCGACCCGGCCCGCGCGGCGAGGGCCGCCTGCAGCGGGATCATGGCCCGGATGCCGCCGCCGACGGCCCGTTGGGTGAGCGGCGGCGAGGGGTTCAGCGCGGCGTGCAGGAGCGGCCGCCCGGCAGTGGCCGCGTACATCCCGGCCATCGCGGCCCCGGCCACCGCCCGCAGGCCGCCCCGGTCGCCCGCGGCGAGCGCCCGCAGGCCGCCCCGGTCGCCCGCGGCGAGCGCCCGCAGGCCGCCCACGATCCCCCCGGCCAGCCCGCCCGCGGCGACCAGCCGCAGCCCGGCCGCCAGGGCGCCGCCGGCCGTGTCCCGCGCCGTGCCCGGCGACCGGTCGGCGCCGGGTCCCGCCGGGGCGGCTCCGGCCAGGGCCCACAGGACGTCCGCCGGGCCGCGGCCGGCCAGGGCCGCCACCGGTCCGTGCTCGGCCGGCAGCCGGGGGCGCGACGCGGCCGGCGCCACCGCGCAGAGCACGCCGGAACCGCCGCCGGTGAGCACCGCCAGCACCGCCGTGCCCGCCAGCGCGGCCAGCGCCGTCGCCGGCGCCCCGCCCTGCGTCTCGCGCCGCGACACCGCGGTGACGGCGTAGGTGTGCACGCCCAGCATCCCCGCGGAGGCGAGCGCGCGCCGCAGCCCCGCACCCGCCGCGCCGGACGCTGCCGCACCGGAGGCCGCCGCGCTGGAGGCAGCTCCGCTGGAGGCCGCCGCGCCCAGCAGCAGGTCCAGGGAGCGGGCCGCGGCCATCGCGGCCGGGCCCGCCGGAGTGTGCTTCAGCCCCAGGTCGTACGCCCACACCGTGCCCGCCAGCGCTCCCGCGACCGCCGCCGGCCGGCGCCCCGCACAGGCCGCCAGCGCCACCCCGGCGGCCGTCAGCGCGCCGGCCGCGGCCAGCGCCGCACCCGGCCGGATCCGCCCCGACGGGATCGGCCGGCCCGGACGCTCCACGGCGTCCTCCTCCCGGTCGGCCCAGTCGTTGAGCGCCATGCCCGCCGAGTACAGGCACAGCGACGAGCCGACGGCCAGCGCGGTCCGCGGGCCGGGCCGCACCCCGGCCGCCGCGGCTCCCGCGAGCGCGTCCCCCGGGACGGTGAACAGCGCGGAGATCCGCAGCAGTTCCGCCCAGGCCCCGAGCCCCTGGCGTCCCGTCACTTCGCGCCGCCCAGCCGTGCGCCGAAGGCCAGCAGGTCGTCGTACTGCCGCGACAGGGCGGCCTCGTCGCCGTCGGGGTCCTTGAAGTAGAAGCCCAGTTCCGGCCGCGGCCCGGCCAGCCCCACCTCGTGCGCCCGCGCCAGCAGCCGGGCCAGGTCCAGCACCAGCGGCGCGGCGAGCGCCGAGTCGCAGCCCTGCCAGGTCGTCTGGAGGGTCATCCGGGTGCCGAGGAACCCCTCGAAGGCGATGTGGTCCCAGGCCGTCTTCCAGTCGCCGAGCGCCGGCACGTCGTCGATGTGCGTCTCGCCCTCGGGCAGCGTGCCCAGTGCGTCCTGCAGCACCCGGGCCTTGCCCGCGTTCTTGGCGGCGGCCGCGGCCGGGTTGCCGCCGAGGGCCGCGCCGTCGCCGCCGCCCAGCAGGTTCGTACCCGACCAGGCCAGCACGCCCAGCTCGCGCTGCGCGAACATCGGCGCCAGCACCGAGCGCAGCAGCGTCTGGCCCGTCTTGCCGTCCCGTCCCGCGTACGGCAGCCCCGACGCGGCGGCCTCCGCCTCGGCCGCCGGGTGGCGCAGTCCCGCCGAGGGAGTGAAGTTGACGTACGGGCAGCCCGCCCGCAGGGCCGCCCGCGCGTAGAGGGTGCTGGCCGGCAGCCGTCCCCCGCCGAACACCGCAACCGGCTCGGTGGAGGCCACGTTGACCACGACCGTACGGGCCGTCCCGCGGCGGCGGGAGAAGTCGGCGATGTCCGCCGCGAAGGCGGCCACCAGTTCCTCGTCGGAGCGGCGGTCTCCCGCGAGCGGCCCGCCGGTGCGTATCTCCGCTTCCGCGTCGGCCAGTTCGCGGTGGACCGCCGACGCCAGCCCGTACGGCAGCACCCCGCCCCCGGACAGTTCCTCGGCCCGCTTGGGCAGCGACCCGGCGGCCACGTCGTGCCCGCCGAAGACCAGCGAGCCCAGCGGCGGCACCCCGCTGCCGGCGAACGCGGCGCTCTCGGTGACCAGTCCGGCCGCCGGCCACAGCCCGGCGGCCAGCGCGGCGCCGCCCGCGACCACCGTGGTGGCCACGGAGCCGCGCGCACCGATCAGCCACACTCCGGTCGTGGGACCGGGAGCGGCCGCGGGCGGATCGGCGGCGGGGCCGGCGGCGAGGGCGGTTTCGGTGTCGGTGTCGGTGGGATGCGGCATGGCCGGCCTCCAGAGCACATCGGCGCTTGTCGTCCGCAGGTCCTGGCTGGAATTGAATTGGACCTGCGGGACAAAAACGTAGCTCCGGGCTCTTGAGCCCACATCGAAAGCGGCGCGTTCTCAAGCCGACGTCGAGACCGGCCCGAGCCGGTCTCGTGCGGCCGGCCCCACTCTGTCGTCCAGGATTCCAGGATCGATTGCCGGCCCTCCGGAGGAGACTCATGCCCGCATTGCCGCCCCCGCGCGTCGTCCGCACCGTAGAAGGGGTGCGGTCGGGTCTTCAGCGACTGACCCGGAAGCTCGCGCCCGCGCCGTTCGCCCTGCTCGAACTCGCCCAGGGCTCGATGGTCACCCAGGCCATCTACGCCGCCGCCGAACTGAACGTCGCCGACGCGCTGGCCGACGGCCCGCTGACCGTCGACGAGCTCGCCGTCCGCGTCGAGGCCCACCCCGAGTCCCTCTACCGGCTGCTGCGCCTGCTCGCCAGCTACTCGATATTCACCGAGCAGAAGGACGGCCGCTTCGCCCTCACCCCGATGGGCAGCGCGCTGCGCTCGGACGTCGAGATGTCCATGCGCGACACCGCGCTGCTGATGGGCCACCCCACCCACTGGGAGGACTGGGCCTTCCTCGTGGACTCCGTCCGCACCGGCGAGGCCAGCCTGCCCAAGCACCGCGGGATGGGCGCCTTCGAGTACCTGGAGTTCGACAAGGAGTACGGCGAGGTCTTCACCAACGGCATGGGCGGCATGTCCGTGACCGAGACGCTCCCGATCGTCTCCGCCTACGACTTCTCGCGCTACGCCACCATCGTCGACTTCTGCGGCGGCCAGGGCGGTCTGCTGGCCGGCATCCTGGAGCGCGCGAAGAACAGCCGCGGCATCCTGGTCGACCCCCGCATCGAGACCAACGGGGCCCACGAGTTCCTCGCCGACGCCGGGGTCGCCGACCGCGTCACCGTCGAGAACCGCGGACTGTTCGACGTCCCGCCGTCCGGCGGCGACGCGTACATCCTCAAGCACATCGTCCACGACTGGCCCGAGCACCAGGCACTGGAGATCCTGCGCAACGTCCGCGAGGCGATCAGCGCCGACGGGCGGATCCTGCTCATGGAGATGGTGCCCACCCCGGGCAACTCGGCGCACTCCGCCAAGCTGATCGACCTGTGGCTGATGCTGCTGGTCGGCGGCAAGGAGCGCACCGAGGAGCAGTACCGGGAGCTGCTGGCCACCGCCGGATTCGAGCTCACCGGCGTCCACCAGACCGCCGCGGCCATCTCCATCATCGAGGCGCGGCCCGTCTGACCGGGCGGCTCACACCTCCGCCACCCACCACCGCCACCGCGCGGCGGCCCTCAGGGCCGCCGCGCACTCTCGTGCGCCCACCCGCCGCCCGGCCCCGTCGGCCCGGTGGCCCCGGTGACACCCACCGGCCCGGCCGCACCCGCCGCACCCGTGATGCCGGCCGCACCCGCCGCGCCCTTCGGTCCGGCGGAGGGCGCCGTCCGGTTGCGGACGCTGCGCGCGGCGGCGGCCGCGGCCACCAGGGCCGCCGCCACCGAGGCGAAGCCGCCGAGGAACAGCCCCGAGCGGGCGCCCGCGTGTTCGGCGAGCGCGCCGACCAGCAGGCTGCCGAGCGGCGTACTGCCCTGGAGGATCAGCGTGTACAGGGCCATCACGCGCCCCCGGTACGCGGGATCGCTGCCCAGCTGGATGCGGTGGTTGGCCGCCTGCGCGAAGTACAGCGCGGCGAAGCCCGTCACGAACAGCAGCACCAGCGCCGAGTTGAAGTTCGGCGCCAGGCCGGCGGCGATCTCCGCCACGCCGAGCCCCAGCGCCGCCAGGATGACCGTACGGGCCGAGGGGCGGCTGCGCCGGGAGGTGGTGACCAGCGCGGACAGCAGCGCGCCGCCCGCGTACGCCGTGGTCATCAGCCCGAAGGAGTTCACCCCGGCGTCGAACACGGTCTTGGCGAGCAGCGGCAGCAGCAGCTGGAAGTTGAGCGAGAACAGCCCGATCGCGCCGACCAGCAGCACCGGCATCGACAGGTCGGGGCGCTCGCGCACGTAGCGCAGCCCGTCCGAGACCTTCACGGGCCCGGCCGCCCGCTCCCCGCGCAGCAGTTCCCCGGGCCGCATCATCCGCAGCGCGGCCACGGTCGCCAGATAGGTGGCCGCGTTGACCACCATCACCCAGCCGGTGCCGAGCAGCGTGATGAGCAGACCGGCCAGCGCCGGCCCGGCCACCCGGGCGATGTTGAAGTACGCCCCGCTGAGCGCGGACGCGTTGGGCAGCAGCTCGGGGCCGACCAGCTCGCTGACGAAGGCCATCCGGGTCGGGATCTCGACGGCGTTGACCATGCCGAGGCCGAAGGCGCACACCCAGATGTGCCACAGCTGTACGGAGCCGGCGAGCGCGAGCACGGCCAGGACCAGGGCCAGCGCCCCGGAGGCCAGGTTGGCGACGGTCAGCAGCATCCGCTTGTCGTGGCGGTCGGCGAGCCGGCCCCCGTACAGCGTGAGCAGCAGCGGGGTGAACTGCAGCGCGGTGACCACGCCCAGGGCGGTGCCCGAGCCGCCGGTCAGGCCCAGGACCAGCCAGTCCTGGGCCACGACCATCATCCAGGTGCCGGCGGCGGAGACCACCTGGCCGCCGGCGAACAGGCGGAAGTTGCGTACGGACAGCGAGCGGAACGCGTGCGCGATGCGGCTGTGGCTCATGGGCGGGCGGTCACGCCCCGCGCCCGGTCCGGGTCACGCAGTCCTCCAGGAAGGCCAGGGCCCGCAGGTGGTACGAGCGGGCCGCCCAGCCGAGGCTGATGTTGTGCCCGGCGTCGGGCTGCCGGTCGATCTGGACCCGGGGCGCGGCCGTCAGCCGGCTCGCCAGGTCGGCGAGGTCCTGCTCGCCGTGGTGCCACCACGCCTCGTGCTCGGCGAAGGTCAGCCGGATCGGGACCCGGATGCGCGGGGCCAGCGAGGCGAACAGCTCGGTCCAGTGGCCGAGTTCGCCCTGCTCGCGCGGCGGCATCGGGGCCACGACCTTCGAGCTGTGGCGGAAGGTCCGCGGCGGGTAGAGGCGCAGCGGACCCCACTGGCGCCGGTTGTCCTTGAGCCCCTCCACCGGGTCGCCCGGGGCGAAGCGGTGGCCGCAGCCGGAGATGTCCAGGCCCAGCAGCCCGTCCGCCCCGGTCAGCCCGGCGGCGGTGGACATGACCAGCTTGCCGCCGTAGGAGTGGGCGAGCAGGAACAGGCCCGCCCCCGCGGGGTAGCGGGAGGTGAAATCGGCGAGGGCCGCACGCAGCAGCACCGCCTGCCCGGCGAGCGCGAGCCCGTCGGGGAACAGTGCGGCGGAGTCCCCGTACCCGGGCCGGTCCACGGCGAGGACGGTGTAGCCCAGGCTCGCCCCGAGGGTGAGCAGGGAGGTCTCCGGGTGGGCCTGGCCGTCGAAGTAGCCGGCGTTCATCCCGCCGCCGTGCACGGCGATCACCGTGGCCCGGGGCTCGATGTGTTCGGGCATGCTGAGCAGCGCGGACAGGGTCACTCCCGCCGCGTCCAGGGTGATCCGGCGCACGCCGGGGGAGAGGCCCTCGGCTGTGGCCGGGACCGTCACTGTGGTGTCCATCGGTTACCCCCGTGGTGCGCCGGCCGCCGGGCCCGCGGTGCGGGCCCGGCGGCGTGGTCAGTGCGCTGCGCCGAACCAGCGGCTCAGGGCGTGGTCGAGTTCCTCGGCGCTGTCCCCGGCCCAGGCGACGTGCCCGTCGGGACGGATGAGCAGTGCCGCCGTGCCGTGCAGCGGATCGTCGCCGTCGACCGGCTTGGCCGTGGCGGTGGTGATGCTGATCTGGTGGCCCCGGCCGGCCGCGGCCGCGCGCAGCGCGGGGCTGTCGGCGAGGTCGAGGAGGACGGGCCGGCCGCTGTGCAGCAGCCGGGTGGTGGTGGTCTCCGCGCCCTCGGCGGTGATGAGGGAGCGCTGCGGCATCCGGGCGCCCTGGAGCGGGTGGCCGCCCTCGCCGAAGTCGTAGGCGATGTCGAGGCCGGAGACGATGCCGGCCAGGTGGCGCTTGACGTCGTCGTAGCCGATGAGCTCGGCGAACAGCGCCCGCAGCGGGTCGGATTCGGCGCCGCCGAGGAACACCGTGCCCTGGGCGCTGGTGTTCATCAGCAGCCGCTCGCCGACCGGGTGCCGCTCGCCGTGGTACGTGTCGAGCAGGTCCTCGGGGGCGCCGCCCGCGACGACCGCGGCCAGCTTCCAGCCCAGGTTGGCGGCGTCCTGCACACCGGTGCTCAGCCCCTGGCCGCCGGCCGGGAGATGGATGTGCGCCGCGTCCCCGACGAGCAGGACCCGGCCGCGCCGGTAGTCGGTGGCCAGGCGGGCGGCGTCGGTGAAGTAGCTGACCCACTCCGCCCCGCCGGACCGGATGTCCTCGCCCGTGATGTGCTCCCAGGCGTCCGCGACCTCGGCGAAGGTCACCGGCTGGGCGTCGCGCCCGCGCGCCGGGACCCCGTCGGGGCAGACGATGATGCGGTCCACGCCCGGGGCCAGCGGCGCGGCCATGACCATGCCGTTGGGCTGGCGTTCGCCGAGGAACCGCGGGCGCAGCGAGCAGCCGGTGACGTCGGCGAGGAACATCGCGCGGGTGGCCGCGCTGCCGGGGAAACCTATCCCGGCCGCCTTGCGGACACTGCTCTGCCCGCCGTCGCAGCCCACCAGGTAGGAGGCCCGCAGCTGCTGCACCCCGTCCGGGGTGGACACGGTGATCTCGACGCCGTCGCCGTCCAGGAAGCCCTCGGACAGGTCCAGGAAGTCCCAGCCGCGCCGGATGTCCGCGCCCAGTTCGGTGGCCCAGTCCTCCAGCACGCCCTCGGTGATGTTCTGCGGGATGCCGCGGGCCCCGAAGTGGGCGCCGGGCAGCACCGTGTAGTCGAACTGCACCCCGCCGAAGTGGCCCAGCGGGCTGGTCTCCAGCGTCTCGCCCTGGCCGAACCGCGGGAGCAGCCCCCGCTGGTCGAACACCTCCATGGCACGGGCGGTGAAGCCGAGGCCCCGGGACTGGCCGGTGGGCTGGTTGAGGCGCTCGGTGACGATGACGCTCGCCCCGCCCAGGCGCAGCTCGCCGGCGAGCATCAGCCCGGTCGGGCCGGCGCCGACGATGATGACGTCCGCGTCCACGGCAGTCCCTTCCATGGTGGTCCTCTTCTCTGGCTTCTCGGTTGAGTCTTCAGGGCGCGGGGCCCGGTTCAGCGCGCCGCGCCGAACCAGCGCTCCAGGGCAGTCCGCAGTCCGCCGCCCGGGCCCGCCGGGCCGGCCCAGACCACATGGCCGTCCGGGCGTACGAGGACGCAGGCGGCCCCGTCCAGCGGTCCGCCCGGCTCGGCGGGACGGGCCACGGTGACCGCGACCCGGTCGGCCCAGGCCCCGCGCAGCGCGGCCGGCACCTCACCGCCGCCCAGGTCCAGCAGCAGGCCGCGGCCGGTGCGCAGCAGTTCGGCGGTGGTGAGCGGGCCCTCGGCGGACACCAGCCGCAGCAGCGGCAGCCGGGCGCCGAGCAGCGGATGGCGGTCCGCGTCACCGCCCACGTCGTAGCGGACGTCGAGCCCGCTGATCATTCCGGCCAGGTGGGCCCGTACCGGTTCGAGGCCCATCAGCTCGGTCAGCACCGACCGCAGCGGCTCCACCTCCGGGCCGCCGAGCAGCAGCCCGGCCTGCGCCTCGATGTTGGCCAGCACCCGCCGGCCGACCGCGTGCCGCTCGGTGTGGTAGCTGTCCAGCAGCCCCTCGGGGGCCCGGCCGGTGACCTCGGCGGCCAGTTTCCAGCCCAGGTTGAAGGCGTCCTGCACGCCCAGGTTCAGGGCCTGCCCGCCGATGGGCATCTGCTTGTGCGCCGCGTCGCCCGCGAACAGCACGCGGCCGTGGCGGTAGCTCTCCAGCTGGCGGCTGGCGTCCCCGAAGGCGTTGACCCACAGCGGGGTTCCCCCGCTGATGTCCTCCCCGGTGACCCGCTTCCAGACGTCGGCGACCTCCACGAACTCGGCGTCCCGGGTACGGGGCCGCGCGGTGGAGCCGAACTCGTGCACCATCACCCGGGTCACCCCGTCCGGCCGGCGCGCGGCGATGGCCAGGCCGTGCTCCAGCCGCTCGAAGCGCCGGTTGGGGACCTCGATGCCCGCGACGTCGGCGCGGATCAGCTCCCGGCCCGCGTCGTGGCCGGGGAAGGCCGCGCCGACGAGCCGGCGCACCGTGCTGTCCTCGCCGTCACAGGCCACGAGGTAGCGGGCCCTCACCCGTACCGCGGTGCCGTCACGGCGCACGGCCTGCGCCTCGACGTACTCGGTGTCCGAGCCGTCCTCGCCGCCGGACAGCGCGAGCAGCTCGTGCCCGCACCGGATGTCGACGCCGAGGAACAGCGCCCACTCCTCCAGCAGCGCCTCGGTCCTGGTCTGCAGGACCTTCCACTGGCCCGGGTAGGGCCCGGGCAGCGTCAGGTCCAGGGGGATGCCGCCGAAGTGGCCGCGCGGCTCGTTCGGCGGGCTGCCGAACTCCTCGATCTGGCCGCGGATGTCGAGGATCTCCATGGTGCGGGCGTGCAGCGTGGAGGCCCTCGACTCCCTGCTGGCCGCGTGCCGCCGCTCCAGCACGACCACGTCGGCGCCGCCGAGGCGCAGCTCCGCGGCGAGCATCAGCCCGACCGGGCCGGCCCCGACGACAACGACCTGGGTGTCCAGCAGGTCCGCCATGGTCAGCTCTTCTGCTCGGCGTAGGCCTTGGCGTGGTTGAGCGTCGCCGTGCTGTTGGTGCTCAGCGCGGTGTGCACGTACTCGCGGGCGTCCGCCACCGTGGCTTCGTCGCCGAGGATCCTGGCGATGTTGGCCGTGTTGAGGGTGACCGTGTGCTGCGAGGAGGCGGCGGTGACGCCGTCCTTCTCCACGAAGGTCCACTCACCGGTGTGCAGGGTCATCAGCGCGGGCAGCGTGACCTGCTTGTAGGCGATCTTGTGGTCGGGGAAGACGACCCGGTACGACTTGGTGGTGTGCACCGAGCCGTCCTTGGCGCGGGTGTCCATCTCCAGCGTCTGCAGGCCCGGGACGTCCTCGGTGAGCCGTACGACGGCCACGTGCGGCAGGCGCTCGGCCCACCGGTCGGCCTCGTTGATGAAGTCGAAGGCGTCCTTCGCCGACCCGTTGATCTCCACGGTGTCGGTGAAGGAGAAGGTCAGGTCCTCGGCCGCGTGGGCCGCTTCGACGTTCTCCTTGAGGGCGGCCAGCTCGGAGGTGCTGTTCTTGTCCACCGCCCGCTCGATCCACAGCAGGTCGTGCGGGTCGTCGCCGATCGCGCTGTAGTCGTGCAGCAGCCGCACCCGGGTCTCGGACTCGCCGAGGGGCTCCAGGATCCAGGTCCCGCCCATGGCGGCCACCGGCGGCGCCGGGATCTCCTGGCGGAAGGTGATGCGCAGGCCCTCGGGGTCGAGGGTGCGGCGCGAGGTCCAGTTCTTGGCGTCGCCGTTGGCGGTGGCCCAGATCCGGATCCGCTCCTCGGATCCCTCGGCCTCCACCCGGTCGACGTGGATGGTGGGCGGGAAGATCCGCGGCCAGTTGGTCACCTCGGCCAGCAGCCGGTAGACGGCACCGGCCGGGGCGCTGATGGTGATCTCGTGCTCAACCTCACGGGTCGTCATCTTCGATTCCTTAAGGTTCTTCGGTCAGGGCCTCCGGGCCCGCGTGCCCGGAGGCCCTGGGAGGGGTCCGCGAATGTGCCCGCCTGGCGGCGGATCAGAAGTTGCCGAGCCCGCCGCAGACGTTGAGCGCCTGCGCGGTGATCGAGGCCGCCGTGTCCGAGGCCAGGTAGCCGACCAGGCCGGCGACCTCCTGCGGCGTGGAGTAGCGCCCGAGCGGGATCTTCGACTGGAACTTCTCGAGGATGGCGTCCTCGGAGGTGTCGTAGGCGGCCGCGTAGCCCTGGCGCACCTTCGCCGCCATCGGCGTCTCGACGTACCCCGGGCAGACGGCGTTGACCGTGATGCCGGTGGGGGCGAGCTCGTTGCCGAGCGCCTTGGTGAAGCCGACCACCCCGTGCTTGGAGGCCGAGTACGGGGCGCCGAGGACGACGCCCTGCTTGCCGGCGGTGGAGGCGATGGAGATGATCCGGCCGCGGCTCTTGTGCCGCATCCCGCCGGTGGTCAGCACCTCGCGGGTCAGCCGGAAGACGCTGTTGAGGTTCGTCTCGATGACGTCGTTCCACAGCTCGTCCGCGATGTCCGCGGTCACACCGCCGCCGGACCGGCCGGCGTTGTTGACCAGGACGTCGACCGTCCCGAAGCGGTCCACCGCGGCCTGGACGAACGCCGTCACCGACGCCCCGTCACGGACGTCGAGGACGCCGCCGTCCACCTCCAGGCCCTCGTCCTGGAGCTCCTTGACCGTGGCGGCCACGTTCTCGGCGCTGCGCGCGCCGATGAACACCCGGTGCCCCTGCTGAGCCAGCAGCCGGGCCGACTCCAGCCCGATCCCGCTCGTCGCGCCCGAAACCAGCGCGACCCGTGCCGTCGTGTTCTGCGTCATCGTGAAATCAGCCCCTTCACGCGGCCACGGCGGAGGAGGAGTCGATCAGCGCGTTGACGACGTCTATCAGCGCACGCGGGGTGAGGGTGTCGTCCACCGCCTCCTCGTCGAGCGAGATGTCGTACTCGCGCTCGATGAGGCTGCCCGCCTCCAGGAGCGCGAGGGACTCGTACTGGAGCGTGGCGAACGTGGTGTCCAGGATGTCGCCTTCGAGGTCGACGCCCTCCGCCACACCCGCGGCATCGATGATGATGCGCTTGAGATCCTCGAGGGTGAAAGACTTGCTGGCCATGTCGTTCCCTTCATCGGTACGGCATGCCGCTACGGCATGCCCAAGCGGTGGTGAGCGGCTAGACGGCGCGGACGACCATCGCGGAGTTGAAGCCGCCGTGGCCCCGGGCCAGCACCAGCGCGGTGCGTACGGAGGCCGGGCGCGGCTGGTCCAGGACGAGGTCGAGCTCGTATTCGGCACACGGGTCGACGTTGATGGTCGGCGGGATGACCCCGTCGCGCATCGCCAGGAAGGCCGCCGCCAGGTCGAGCGGGGCCGCGCCCGCGTACAGGCGGCCCGTCATCGTCTTGGGAAGGGTGACCGGCACCGCCCGGGCGCCGAACACCGCGTTGATCGCGTCGGCCTCGGTACGGTCCAGGCGCGGGTCCGCGGCTCCGTCGGCGAAGACCACGTCCACCTCGCCCGGCGCCGCGCCGGCGTCGGCGAGCGCCGTCTCGATGGCCTTGCGCAGGGCCGGACCGCGGTCGCTGCCGGGCTTCGGGTCGATGGTCGCCCCGTACCCGGAGATCTCGCCGTAGACCTCGGCGCCGCGCTCGCGGGCCGACTCGGCGGACTCCATGATCAGGATCGCGCCGCCCTCGCCCGGAACGAAGCCCTGGGAGTCGCGGCCGAACGGCACGTACGCCTGGCCGGGCTCCTCCGAGGTGCTCAGCCGGCCGCTGGCCAGCTGCGCCACCCAGCCCCACTGGCAGATCGAGGCGTCGATGGCACCGGAGACGATGATGCGGGTGCCCTTGCGGATCTGCCGGCGGGCCTGCGCCACGGCGTCGAGGCCGCCCGCCTGGTCGCTGACGACGACCCCGGCCGGGCCCTTCATGCCGTTGCGGATCGAGATCTGGCCGCTGTTGACGGCGTAGAACCAGGCGAAGGACTGGTACGCCGACACGTACTGGCTGCCCTTGGCCCACAGCCGCTGGAGCTCGCCCTGGCCGAACTCGAAGCCGCCGGCCGCACTCGCGGTCACGACGCCCATGTCGAAGCCCTCGAGCTCCGCGGGCCGTATCCCCGCGTCCTCCAGCGCCCAGTCCGCGGCGACGAGCGCGAGCCGCGTCACCCGGTCCGTCTGCGGGAGCAGCCGGCTCGGCAGCGCGTCGTCCGCGGCCGTGCCGGGGATCTGCCCGGCCAGCTTGGCCGGGTAGTCGGAGGGGTCGAAGCGGGTGATCCGCCCGATGCCGCTCTTGCCGGCCAGAGTGGCCGACCAGTAGTCCTCTGCGCCCAGCCCGTTGGGGGCTGCCACACCGAGGCCGGTCACGACGACCGAGGCGCTCATACGAGGCTCCTCTCGGGATTGGCCAGCACCATGGCGCTCTGGAAGCCGCCGAAGCCGCTGCCCACGGTCAGGACCGCGTCGGTCAGCTGCTCGCGCGCGGTGAGGGGGACGTAGTCGAGGTCGCACTCCGGGTCCGGAGTGTGCAGGTTGGCCGTCGGCGGGACCACGTTGTGCTCCATGGCCAGCGCCGAGGCCGCGATCTCGATGGAGCCGATGGCGCCCAGCGAGTGCCCCACCATCGACTTGATGGAGCTGACCGGCGTGCGGTACGCGTGCTCGCCCAGGCTCCGCTTGAACGCCGCCGTCTCGTGGCGGTCGTTCTGCTTGGTGCCGCTGCCGTGCGCGTTGATGTAGTCGATCTCGTCGCCGTTCATCCGCGCCTCGTCGAGGGCCAGGCGGATCGCCTCGGCCATCTCCACGCCGTCCGGACGCAGTCCGGTCATGTGGTAGGCGTTGCTGCGGGACGAGTAGCCGGCGATCTCGGCGTAGATGTGCGCGCCGCGCCGCTGCGCGCTCTCCAGCTCCTCCAGGACGAAGAAGGCCGCGCCCTCGCCGAGGACGAACCCGTTGCGCGTGCCGTCGAAGGGCCGCGAGGCGTGCTCCGGGTCGTCGTAGCGCGGGGTCGTGGCCTTGATCGCGTCGAAACAGGCCATGGTGATCGGGGAGATCGGGGCGTCCGAGGAACCGGCGATCATGACGTCGGCGGTGCCCTCGCGCAGCAGCTCCACCGCGTACCCGACGGAGTCGATGCCGGAGGTGCAGCCGGTGGAGACCACCGTGCTGGCGCCCTCCGCGCCGATGCCCCAGGCGACCTCGGCCGCGAACGAGCTCGGCACCATGTGGTTGTACAGGTGCGGGGAGGCGTAGCGGTGGTCGACGTTGTCGAGCCGGCCGCCGTCGCTGACGACCCGGTACTCCTCGTCGAGCGCCATCGTGGCGCCGACCGCGCTGCCCACCGTCACGCCGACCCGGTAGGGGTCGAGCGAGGAGATGTCCAGCCCGCTGTCGGCGACCGCGCCGCGCGAGGCGACGACCGCGAACTGCCCGGCGCGGTCCATGCGCCGGACCTCCTGCGGGGACAGGCCGTGGGCGTACGGGTCGAAGTCGACCTCGGCGGCCACCCGCGAGCGGAACGGCGCCGGGTCGAAGAAGGTGATGCCGCGCGTGGCCGTACGGCCGTCGCTCAGCAGGTTCCAGAAGTTCTCACGGCCGACACCTCCGGGCGCGAGCACCTCCATGCCGGTGATGACGACGCGTCGCCCGGTCACGCCCGTCCCTCCCAGTTGTAGAAGCGGGTGGCCATCGCGTCCGCGGGGGAGCGCCACGTCTTCGGGTCGTAGGCCTCGATGAACGGCTTGAGGTCCTCGCTGATCCCGATGAAGCGCGGGTCGCTCTTGGCGCCCTCGATGAGCTCGCCGCCGTTGTCGGTGTCGAAGTCCTGGAGGTGGAAGTACAGGCCCCGGTACGAGAACAGCTGGCGCCGTCGCGTTCCCATCAGGTGGGGCATCTCCGTCGCGTCGAAATCGGCGAACAGCCGGGCCACGTCCGCACTTGATCCGGGGTCCATCCGGGCGACGATCAGCGTGCTGTGCATACGGTTCGCTCCTCAGAAGTTGCGGTTGTTGCGGTACTCCCCGGCGGCCGCTCCCGCGTCGTCCCGGGCGGGGGGCGGGTGCCGGCGGAAGGCGCTTCGAGGAGCGCCCGGGAACGCCCGGCTCCCGGAGGGGAGCCGGGCGTTCCGTGTCCTTCCGGGGACGGGAAGCGGGGGGCTTCTTACTCCCCGGCAGAACGGGTGTGGACGACGCGGTAGGTGTTGATGTCCGGGATCCCGGCCACGACGGCGCGGCAGCGGCCCTCGGCGGCGACCCGGCCGGCCGGCTTCTGGTCCTGCGGCACGGCCTTGTAGGCGTCGTACGCCTCCTTGCTCTCCCACTGGGAGTAGGAGACGACGAAGGAGCCCTCGAGGCCGCGGGCGCGCAGGCCGCGCAGCACCACGTGCGAGCGGAAGCCCGGCGTCTCCAGGAAGAACCCCTGGCCGGGGCCGAGGGCGTCGATCAGCTCTTCCTGGTTCTCCTTCAGGACGGGGAACACCGCGATCGCGGTGTAGTCGTCACGGTGCGGGCCGATCTCGATGGAGCCGCCCAGCGACGGGTGCTCCTGGGTGAAGGCCACCTCGTTCTGCAGGAGCTTGATCGAGGTGGTGATCTCACCGAAGACCGGCATGGTGCGGTGGTTGAACTCGTCGCCCTTGTAGCGCTCTTCCAGGTCCTCGCCGCTGCGCCACTGGATGAAGTTGGCGGTGCCCGGCGCGTCGACGCCCGCGTGGACGGTGCTGGACATCCAGCCCTCGTAGGTGGCGGCGTCGACGATCTTCCGCATCTCCTGGATGAGCTTGTCCTGGTTCTCCGGGACATCCGTGGTGAACAGGTTGAGGACGGTGAGGTGCTTGTCCTCGGTGGAGATCTTGGGCATGTCTCTTCGCTTCCTCAAGGGGGAACAGGTGAACTGGACAGATGGCTTGCGGGGGCCGGGTCAGCCTCGGGCGGGCTCGCCGAACCAGCGGGTGAGCGCCTGCGTGAGGCCCTCGGTGGGCGCGCCCAGCGGCGGGGCCCAGGCGACGTAGCCGTCGGGACGGATCAGCAGGCCGTCCAGCGGCGCGTCACAGTCGAAGTTGGCGACGGTGAGGATGTCGACCCGGTCGGACCAGCCCTCGGCGGCCTGGCGCAGCGCGGCGTTGTCGTGCAGGTCCAGCAGCACGCCGCGGCCGCCGTGCAGGAGTTCGAGGCTGCTCTTCTTGTCGCCGCCGACCAGCACCTCGCGGTCGGGCAGGCGCCGGCCGAGCAGCGGGTGCTCGCCCTCGCCGACGTCGTGGCGGATGTCCAGCCCGGTCACCATGCCGATGAGGTGGCGCTGGACCGCGGGGAAGTCCACCAGCTCGGCGAAGACCTCCAGCATCGGGGTGATCTCGTCGCCGCCGAGGTAGAGGATGCGCTGGGCCAGCGTGTTGGTCAGGATCCGGGCCGCGACGGGCCGGCGCTCGCTCTCGTACGAGTCGAGCAGCCCCTCGGGAGCCCGGCCCTGGATGTCCAGGGCGAGCTTCCAGCCGAGGTTGACCGCGTCCTGCACGCCCGAGCTCATGCCCTGGGCGCCGATCGGCAGGTGGATGTGGGCCGCGTCGCCCGCGAGGAAGACGCGCCCGCGCCGGTACTCGGCGGCCTGGCGGCTGGTGTCGGTGGTCGAGCTGACCCACAGCGGCGTCCCGCCGCTGATGTCCTCGCCGGTCAGCCGCAGGAACGCCGCGGAGACCTCGTCGAAGGTGATCGGCTCGGTGCTCTTGCGCAGCGGCTCCGAGCGGTCGAAGTAGATGACCCGGCTGCGGTCGGGACCGATCGGCAGGACCATCACCATGCCGCCGGGCACCCGCTCACCGCTGAACCGGGGCCGCAGCGGCACGCCGGCCACGTCGGCGAAGCGCAGCTCGATGGCCGCGTCGGTGCCCTCGAAGGCGATTCCGGCCAGGCGCCGCACCGCACTGCGGCTGCCGTCACAGCCCACCACGTAGCGGGCGCGCAGCGTGCCCGGGCCGTCGGGGGTGGTGACCTGGAGGGTCACGCCGTCCTCGTCGTTCTCCAGGCCGGTGACCTCGACGCCGCGGCGCACCTGGGCGCCCTTTTCCGCGGCCCAGCCTGCCAGCATTCCCTCGGTGCGGGACTGGGGTATTCCTCGAGCCCCGTACGAGCCACCCTCGAGCAAGCGATAGTCGATGGGTACTCCACCGAAATGCCCGAAGGGAATGACGTCGACCTCACCCAGACGGGAAAGGAGTCCGCGCTGGTCGAATTCCTCGATCGTCCGCGCCGAGAATCCGAGGGCGCGAGACTGCTTCATCGGCTCCGCGAGCCGCTCGACGACAGTGGCAGAGACTCCGTTCAGACCCAGCTCACCTGCGAGCATGAGTCCGGTGGGGCCGGCTCCCACGATGATTACGTCCGCGTCAAAGGTGTCCATCTGCCCTCTTCCGACTGGTGTTTTCCCAGTATTGCGAGGTGCTACCAGGACAGTAAATAGCCGCTAGTACAGGTCTTCCACAAGAACGTCATATCCTTTACAGGAAGGGTTGGCCGCCAGCCTGATTCGCGCACATCCTCAGGCATGACATCAAGCCATTCGACCGCCGAAGTCGCCGCACTCCTCGACAAATACCTGATCTCCCTCGACGACGAAATACTCGACGCGGGATGGGCCAAGGGGCTGTTCACCGACGACGCGGTGATCGAGTTCCCGAACGCCCGGCACGAGGGGGCCGACGGCCTCCCGGGCTTCCACCAGAAGTCCCTGGACGCCTTCGCCCGCCACCAGCACCTGGGCTCGCCCGCCGTGGTCGCGCTCGACGGGGACGACCGGGCGACGCTGCGGGCCAACGTCATCGCCACCCACGTCCACCACCTGCCGGCCGGGGCCCCCGAGGGCACGGCCGCGGAACGCTTCGCGGCCGGCACCTTCGTCAACGGTGCGGCGCGCCGCACCCCCGACGGCTGGCGGATCAGCTCGCTGTCGTTCCGCGTCGTGTGGACCGAGGGCAACCCGCCCGGGGCGAACTGAGCGCCCACCGCCCCCGCCACGACGTGTGCGGTGGTGCCGGAGCAGCCCGGCACCACCGCACACGCCTCTGCGCCGGCCGGCGTCAGACGTTGAGGCTCACGACGCGGTCGACCACTATCTCGATGACGACCCGCCCCGGCGGGTTCGGCGGCGCGGACCAGTAGCGCTTGGCGTAGCGCCGCGCCCCCTCCTCCACCCGGCCGGCCTGGTCGACGACCCGGGCCGTGCCCTCCAGCGTGACCCAGGTGAAGTCCGACACCTGGCACAGCGCGGCACGGCTGCCCGGCGCGGCGAGCAGGTTGCGGGCCTTGCGCGAGGAGACGACGGTCATGATCCGGGCCAGTCCCGCCTCCCGGTCCCAGGTGAACCGTACGGGCGCCACGTGCGGCGATCCGTCGGGCCTGAGCGTGGTCAGCGTGGCGATGTGCGGTTCGGTCAGAAAGGCGTCGGCCTGCGCCGACACGGCGAGTTCGGCGGCGCGGGCTGTGGGCTGCGACACGAGTACGTCCTTCTGCGGTGCGGTGGAGGGGGGCCCTTGCGCCGCGGCGCCCCCCGGGTTCGGTCCGGGGGGCGCCGCGGGCGGGGACTGCCCCGTCTGACTGAGCTCCGACTGAGCTCTGACTGGTGCTCTTTCACCGGGCCGGGGCCCGGCGGGGGAGCGTCAGTGCGCGATCACCTTCTGCGGGGTCTCGACGGCCGCCTCGCCGTCGGCCGCCGGGGCGGCCGCCTGCGGCTTGGCGTTCGGGAAGAAGAAGGCCGCGATGAACAGCGCGACCGCCGCGAAGCAGGCCGCCGCGAGGAAGGCGGTGTGGTTCGCCGACTCCTGCACGGACACGACCTGGGCGGCGTCGCCGCCGGCCTTGGTCAGCTTCTCGGCGAGACCGTTGTAGGCGATGGTCACGATGACGGCGAGACCGAGCGCGCCGCCGGCCTCCTGGCTGGTGTTGATGAGACCCGCGGCCACACCGGCCTCGGAGTCGGCGATGCCGGCGAACGCGGCGATCTGCAGCGTCACGAAGCACATGCCGCAGCCGATGCCGAGGAGGATGAAGGCGGGCAGCAGGTCGACCGCGTACGAACCGCCGGCCGGGGACCGCGTCAGGAGCAGCAGACCGCCGATGGTGGCGGCGAGGCCGATCAGGAGCACGATGCGGGCGGCGACCTTGGCGATCATCCCCGAGGCGATGCCCGCGCCGGCCGCGACGCAGAAGGCGAGGGGCACGTACGCGAAGCCCGCCTTCATCGGCGAGAACCCGTACACCTGCTGCATGAAGATGCTGGCGAAGAAGAACAGGGCGGAGAAGGCACCGAAGACCGACACGGCCGCGATGTTCGCGGTGCTGACCGACTTCAGGCGGAAGACGCGCAGCGGCATCACGGGCGCCTCGACCTTGGTCTCGATCACCAGGAACGTCGCGAGCAGGACCGCCACGATGCCGAAGGAGACGAGCGTGCGGGTGTCGCCCCAGCCGCGGTGCGTGGCCTCACCCAGGGTGAAGATCAGCAGCAGCAGGGCGCTGGTGAGCGTCGCGGCACCGAAGATGTCGAAGCGGGTGCGCGGGCCGTCGGCCTTGGAGTCCGGGACGACGCGCGCCGCGAACAGGGCGGCGAGCAGGCCGATCGGCACGTTGATGTAGAAGATGTACTCCCAGCCGGGACCGTCGGCGAGCACACCGCCGAGGATCACGCCCACGATCGAGGCGATGCCGGAGAGGGAACCCCACAGGCCGAGCGCCTTGTTGCGCTCGGGACCCTCGGGGAAGGTGTTGGTCAGGATCGACAGCGCCGCGGGCGCGATCATCGCGGAACCCAGGCCCTGGACGGCACGCGCGCTGATCAGCACGTTGCCGCTCTCGGACAGGGCCGCCACGAGCGAGGCCAGGGCGAAAACGGTCAGACCGGTCTGCAGGACCCGGCGGCGGCCGTAGCGGTCGGCGAGCCGGCCGCCGAGCAGCAGGAAGCCGCCCAGCACGGTCGCGTACGCCGTGACCACGTACTCCAGGCTGACGTCGGACATGCCGAGCCCGTCCTGAATGGACGGAAGTGCAAGATTCACGATCGACACGTCGAGGAAGACCATGAACTGGGCCATGCAGACAAAGGCAAGGATCGCGCCGGCCTTGTAGCCCGCACCCGTGCCCTTCCCGCTCGTGACCACGTCGGGGGCAGTCATTGGGTAACTCCTCAGCTATGCAGAATCGAGTGTGTGAGAGCGGTCGCCGACGATGCCGGGACTGAGCCACCGGGCCACCCCGATCGCGGGCCGCGGCGCGCGCCGGTCCTCGGCTTCATCGCCCCACCTTCCGCTTGGCAGTTCCGCTGCTCAGCAGCGTGCCCGGGGCCTCTCGACTCCGCCTTGAGTCCCGCCGGACCGGCCGTCCATTCAGTCGATGCCGCGCACGATGTGCGGGTCGGCCCGTTCCTCTTCCTCCTCCACCCCGGCGAGCCACAGCGGCGGGGCCCCCATGACGAGGTTGTAAGAACGCCAGTCGAGTTCCTCTTGGATGTCGTGCACCAGCTCCTCCTCTGCTTTCCGATCGGGCCACACTGTCAAGATCTGCTGGAAAGCCGCTCAGGAAAGACTTGAGAACCGCTCGGCACGCGCCCTACCCGACACGGAACTGACACAATTACCTTCCGCATAAGAACCGATGACCGTCCGTCAGCTTGTCGGCGGACGCGGAAGGCAAGGACGGGACAGTGGACGAGCACGACTGGCTGGCGAAGCGCTTCGAGGACGAACGGACCCGTCTTCGGGCAGTGGCCTACCGGATACTCGGCTCGCTCAGCGAAGCGGAGGACGCCGTCCAGGAGGCCTGGCTGCGGCTCAGCCGCTCCGACTCCGCGGAGATCGAGAACCTGGGCGGCTGGCTGACGACCGTGGTCGGCCGGGTCTGCCTGGACATGCTGCGCACGCGCGCATCCCGGCGCGAGGAGCCCCTGGAGGTCCGGCCGGTGGAGCCGGCCCCCGCCGACGCGGCGCGGGCGGCGCGCCCCAGCGACCCCCAGGCCGAGGCCCTGCTCGCCGACTCGGTCGGCGCGGCCATGCTCGTGGTCCTGGACAAGCTGACCCCCGCCGAGCGGCTCGCGTTCGTCCTGCACGACCTGTTCGCCGTGCCGTTCGAGGACATCGCCGCCATCACGGAGCGCACCCCGGCCTCGGCCCGCCAGCTGGCCAGCCGGGCCCGCCGCCGGGTCCGGGGCGCGGAGACCCTGCCCCAGCCGGACCTCGGCCGACAGCGCCGGATCGTCAACGCCTTCCTCAGCGCCGCGCGCGGCGGGGACTTCGAGGCTCTGCTGGAGGTGCTCGACCCCGATGTGGTGGCGCGCTCCGACAACGGCATGGCCGGCGCCCTGTCGGCGGTGCGCGGAGCGGCCCTGGTGGCCCGCCAGGCCGCGACGTTCGCGCAGTTCGCGCAGAGCGCCCAGGTGGCGCTCGTGGGCGGCGGCATGGGCGTCGTCGCTCGCGTCGACGGCCGCTTCCGCGTCATGGTGTTCACCATCGTCGAGGACCGGATCACCCAGGTCTCGGTGGTCATGGCCCCGGCCGAGGTGGCCCGCCTCGACATCCTGGTCCCCGACACGGGCCCGGACGCGGACGCCGCGGACGCCGTGGCCGGAGTGGACGCCGTGGACTAGGACGGTCCTGCCGACGGGTTCGAGGGGGTCGCCATCCCGGCTCCACCCCCGCTCGTCCCGGACCTCCCACGATGGGACCGCGCCCGAGCCGTGCGGCTCCCCCCTGCACGCCGGTACGGACGCACGCCGGCGTGCCGCCGTGGTTCCCGGTCCCCCGCCCACGGCGGCACCCGCCCGGACCGTTCGACGTACGAGCCACATTTCCCGCACGACGCGAGGGCCCTGCCGAATTCTCCCGGCAGGGCCCTCGCGCTTTCCGGCCGAAAACTCGCGGACCCCTCGCGCGCGGCTCGGCTTCCGGCCCTTCCAGGGATTTGCGAAAACACCCTAAAACGATGCCCCGGATTCCGCTCCGAGCGCCGGTGCACGGCTTCCCGTACACCTTCCCTGCAATATCCCCGGAGACCTGCTGGAGTCCGGGCCCCCCATATCCGGCAAGGGGTTATACCGGCCAACTCGACTGCCTATCGTGGCACGGGATTTCGAATCGCTCCTCTGACGGGGGCGTCCACGACTTAGGAGAGAAATGTCGACTTCAGTCAGGTCTTGGAGGACCGCCTTCCTGACCGCTGCGGCCCTGGCCGGCGTCACGGCCCCGCTCGTCGCGACCCCCGCCCAGGCGGCCCCGGCCCGGACCCGGGCCGCCGCCACCCTGGAGGTGCTCGCGACCGGGCTGGTCAACGCCCGCGACGTCACCGCCCTGCGGGACGGACGCGTCCTGGTCGCCGAAGCCGGCGACGGCAAGGCGGACTGCGCGGCGGACGCCCACTGCGTCGGCCAGAGCGGCGCCGTCTACCAGGTCCGGGGCACCCAGAAGGGCCGCGTCCTGACGGGCCTGGCCTCCGCCGGCAAGGGCTCCACGGCCACCGGCGGCGCCCAGGAGGTCAGCGGCCCCACCAGCGTGGAGCCCGCCGCCGGCGGCGGCTACGTGGTCCTGAGCGGCCTCGGCGGCACCGCCGAGACCCGCGCCGCCCTCGGCCCGGCGGCGTCCACGCTCGGCACCCTCTACCGGACCCGGGACGGGAAGATCCTCGCCGACCTGGCCGACATCGAGACCCGGCTGAACCCGGACGGCGGCGACGTGCACGCCAACCCGTGGCGCTTCATCAAGAACGGCAGCGGCTACCTGACCACCGACGCGGGCGGCAACACCCTGATCGCCTCCAACTGCGTCGGCACCACCAGCACGCGGTTCGTCTTCCCCAAGAACGAAACCTCCACGGGTCTCGCCGAAGCCGTGCCCACCGGCATCGTCCGGGGCGGCGACGGCACCGTATACATCTCCGACATGAGCGGGGTCCGCAAGGACGCCTCCCGCATCTGGAAGATCGCGCCGGGCGGCCAGCCCGAGGTCGTCGTCACCGGCCTGACGAACCTCGTCGACATCGCGCTGGACGGCAAGGGCAACCTGTACGCGCTGTCCTTCACGGACGGGTTCCAGCAGGGCCCGCCGAAGGACGGCCGCCTGTCCAAGATCAACCTCTCCACCAAGGCGATAACCGACGTCCCCACCACCGAGCCGCTGAACCAGCCGACCGGCCTGGACATCGGCCCGCAGGGCCAGATCTACGTGGTCGCCGGGAACAGCATCAACAGCAAGCTGCTGCGCGTCCGCCCGTAACGGCAGACGCCACGGCCCGCACACCGACGGCCCGGCCACCGCGCAGTACCGCGGTGGCCGGGCCGTCGGCCGTTCCCGTACGGCTTCGCGTACGCCCTTCTGTCACACCGTTCTGTCACGCCGTTCTGTCACACCGTCCGCTCACGCGCCGCCCGCCCGCGCAGTTCCCGGCCGGCCCCCACGACCGGCCCCCGCGCCCAGCCCCCGCGCGCGGCCCGCAGCCGCCGGTCAGCGCCGCGGACCGCGCCTCGCCGCCTCGATGAAGGCCTCGAAGAGCGGGTCGGTGTCCTCGCCCAACTCCCCGTGCGCCTGCAGCCCGACGAGGAACGGCGCCTGCGGATCCGCCGCCTCCGCCCCCTCGACGACCCCGTCCGCCGACCACGCGGTGGCCACCAGGCCCTCGCCGAGCTTGTCGATGCCCTGGTGGTGGTGGCAGTACACGGTCGCGCTCGCCCCCAGCGTGGAGCCGAGCACCGAACCGGGCTCCACCCGGATGGGCCGCTCGTCGTACCGGCCCGGCACCCTCGGCGCGTGCTCGGGCAGGTGCTGGTCCAGGGTGCCGCCGCGCACGACGGAGATCAGCTGCAGACCGCGGCAGATCCCCAGCACGGGTATCCCGCGCTCCTGAGCCACGGCCAGCGCCGCCAGCTCGGCGGCCTCGCGCACCTTGTCCGGGGGACGGGTGAACTTCCCCGGCTCCTCCCCGTACAGAGCCGGATCCACATCCTCGCCGCCGGTCATCAGCAGCGCGTCCACACGCTCCATGACGGGGCGGACGGCGTCCACCATCGGCGGCAGGAGCAGCGGGGCGCCGCCCGCCCGCGCCACCCTCTCCTGGTACGTCACGGGCAGCAGGCAGGACTCCACCTCACCCCAGATGCTCCATTGGATCGAAGCCGAGGCGGCGGTCAACGCCACTACTGGTCGATTCATCGCAAGTCGTCCTTCTGCTCATCGGCTTCTTCCGAAAACCGGGCAAGAAGCCGGGCGAGTCTGGAATTGGGGCGCGGAAACAGCCCTCCCAGGTCCAGACATGGTGCCCGTCGCGGGTACGGAAAGTCATCCGCTCCACGCAGCCCACAGCGAAACAAACCCCGCAAACCCCTGAGCACCACCAGAGTTCCAGCGGAATACGAGCGCCCATCCTGGACGCCTCGACTCCCGGTGCACCGCACCCCGCTGCAATGTAGGCGGGTTGTGGAGCCACTTGGGAGCGGACGGCGAATGCCCTGCGGGCATCTCCACGGATCGGCACTGGACCACACGCTCATACGCGGGTACTTGCGAAGACGCCATAAGGAGAGCACCTCATGCTCAAGGTAAGCGAAACCCCGGCGGAGGCGTCCGGGCGGGCCGAGCGGATCGCCTCGCGATCGCGCACCGAATGGAAGAAGCCGCCGCGCCGCATCGAGAAGTCGGAGTGCATCACCTGCGACACCTGCCTGCGCGCCTGCCCCGCCGAGTTCGGGGCGATCTTCGACCGCGGGATCGACGTCGTGATCATCCCCGAACTGTGCTCGGGCTGCCCTGTGTGCGTCCTCGAGTGCCCGGTCGACTGCATCTACGTCGACGAGGACTGGACCCCGACCGACGAGTCGATGTGGAACCACATCGAGCTGACCGCCGGAGGCACCGCGTGAGCGCGCTCCCCGACCGCTCCGGCACCTCCCGCCGGGCCCTCAACGCCAAGAAGCGGCAGAGCCGCCGCCCCAGCCGCCTCGGCCTGCCCGCCGGCGCCACCGCCAAACCGGACCACGTCAGAGAGGAGGACGCCGGCTTCCCCGGCCTCCTCCAGCGGGTCTGGCAGCAGGCGTCCGAGGCCCCCGACCTCACCACCGCCGTCGGCATCCTCGCCTCCCTCGACGGCTTCGTCCCCGCCGACGTCCAGCTGCGCGCCCTGCGCACCGCCGACGAGGCCGCGCTCAAGGTGCTGTGCGGCGTGACCTGGCGCGAGGACGACCCGTACGAGTACCAGGGCGCCACGGCGCCCGCCGCCGGCGAGCCGGTGTTCCTCGGCGAGATCGGACTCACCACCAGCGGCCGCATCGTCGTCCGCGTCCCGGGCCAGTCCCCGCTGTCGGTCACCGCCAAGCTCGTCGCCGGCGTCCTGCGCGTGCCGTGGTCGGCCCGCGCCGTCGCCGACTACCAGGCCGAGGTCAGCCGCGCCGCGGACCGCTTCGAGCAGTCGGTCGCCGACTGCCGCGACTGGCTGCGGACCCTGGGCCCGCAGGGCCGCGACGAGGCCCTGGCGGCCCTGAAGGAGGCCGCCCAGCGCACCGCCCCCTTCATGCTCTACCAGGAGGACCGCCAGTACACGAACTTCCGCGACGGCAACACCGTCACCGGCAAGACGCTGTGGCCCGGCCACCCCGACTGCTTCCTGAGCGCCCTCCAGGGCCTGCCCCTGGAACTGTGGCCCGACAGCGACGCCGTGATGGTCACCTGCCTCACCCTCCTCATCCGTTCCGCGGGCTACGCCCGCATCGAGGAGGCCAACGGCACGCAGCTGTCCCTGGAGCACGTCGCGTACCAGCTGGAGCAGAACCGCCGCCACTACAACGACGTACCCGGCGGCGAGGAGGTCGCGCGCCCCGCCACGGCGAGCGTCGCGGACCTCGACACCCTGGCCCGCGCCCTGTTCGAGCGCCGCAAGGGCGTCCTGGCCGACGCCCAGCTCTACCGCGAGATCCACGGCGCGCTCGTCCACAAGATCGAGCGGGTCGCCGAGCCCTACGGCGACGAGGCCCGCGCCCGCGAGGCCGCCGTCACCGCCCGCCTCACCGCCCGCCTGCCGCTGGCCGGCGCCGACCTCGACGAGCTCGGCGACGCGCTCGCCGCCTCCCCCCAGTGGCTGGCCGAGCCGCACGGCGAGTTCGGCACCGGACTCGAATCCCTCGTCTACGAGGCCGTCGCCGCCGCCACCGACGCCTTCGAGGCCGACTTCTCCATGAGCCGCGGCCTGCGCTCGCTGCCCCGCCTCATCGACGCGCTGCGCGAGGAGAACTGGGCCGAGATCGTCGACTGGGGCATCACCGAGTTCTTCTGCTGCGTCGTCCCGCGCCCCGAGGCCCGCTCCTACTTCGCGGACTCCAGCGCCCGGCTCGCCGACACCGCCTGGGCCATGTCCTCGCGCATGCAGTACAACTCCTGGCACTTCATCGCCGGCAACCTCCCCAGGACGGCCGACATCGAGGCGCGCGACCACTTCGTCCCGCCCACCATCCCCGACATCGCCTTCTACTCCGACCAGCACCACCACGGCCACGTCAACAACATGGTCCGCTTCACCGTCCGCAGCCCGCACACGGTGGAGGTGCTGGACCGCAAGTTCAACGGGTTCATGGACCTGCGCCTGCTGCGCTGCGAAGGCGAGCCCTTCACCACCCAGGACATGCTCGCCGCCCACCGCACCTCGGCGTTCATCGCCAGGGCGTCCAGCCTCGCCGCCTCGCTCGCCGCCGCCGGCACCGAAGTCGAGGTCACCTCCTTCGACTCCCAGTGGCACTGGGACAACGTCATGGCATCCGCCCCCGACGCCCCCGAACAGTCCGACTCGTCAGACCAGGTGGCCTGAGCCCCGGAGCCGGACCCGGCCCCGACCCGGCTCGGCCCACCGGCCGTTCCCTCTAGGAGATCCGTTGACCTCTATCGGCGTTGGCGAAACCAAGGAGATCCTCCGCCTGCGAGACGTCTCCGTCCTCGAGCACGTCCAGTCGGTCCTGAGCCGGATCCACAAGCACGACGGCGAACTCGGAGCCTACGTCTCCGTCGCCGGCGAAGAGGCCCTCCAGGCCGCCGAACAGGCCGACGCCCGCATCCGCGAGCTCGGCACGGCGGCCTGGCAGGACCGCCCCCTGCTGGGGGTGACCGTGTCCGTCAAGGACCTCATCCAGACCTCCGACCTGCCCACCACCCGCGGATCCCTGCTGCCCAACGGCCGCGCGCAGGCCGACACCCCGGCCGTGTCGCGGCTGCGCGCCGCCGGCGCCATCATCGTCGGCAAGACCACCACCTCCGAGTACGGCTGGAGCGCCAGCACCGTCTGCCGGGTGGCCCCGCCCACCCGCAACCCCCGCGACCTCAGCCTCACCGCCGGCGGCTCCAGCGGAGGAGCCGCCGCCGCGGTCGCGGCCGGCATGTGCGCCGGCGCGCTCGGCACCGACGGCGCCGGCTCCATCCGCATCCCCTCCGCGTTCTGCGGCACCGTCGGCTACAAACCCTCCTTCGGGCGAGTGCCCTACGTCCCCGCCGGCGCCGAGCGCCTCGCCCACCTCGGGCCCATCGCCAAGAACGTCCCCGACGTCATCGAACTGGCCGCCGTGCTCGCCGGACCCGACAGCCTCGACCCCGACTCCAGCCTCGGCTCCCTCGACGCCCGCCGCGAAGCCCGCTCCCTGCGGATCGGCTGGGTCGAATACCCCGGCACCACCGAGGAGATCCGCCGCATCACCGAACAGGCCTGGCCCCTGCTCACCGCGCAGGGACACCACGTCCAGCGCGTCGAGGTCCGCTGCGGCGGCATCTACCCCGCCCTCGTCGACATCGTCGCCGCCACCGAGGCCGCCGGCACCGACCCCGACGACGACGAGTGGATCGACCAGGGCCGCCTGGAGATCGTCCGATACGGCCGCACCCTCAGCGGCGCCGCCGTGATGCGGGCCGAAGGGGTGCGCCACGAACTGCGCTCCACCCTGCGGTCGGTGATGGACCGCTTCGACCTCCTCGTCATGGCCACCGTCCCCATCGAACCGTTCTCCGCCGAGGCCATCGGACCTTCCTGGGCATCCGATCCCAGGGATCTACTGTGGCTCGACTGGGCCCCTGCCTCGTACCCCTTCAATATGACCGGTCAGCCGGCGGTGTCCCTGCCGGCCGGACTCACCCGGGCCGGGCTCCCCGTGGGCCTCCAGCTCGTCGGGCCCGTGGGCGCCGACGACCTCGTCCTCTCCACCGCCCTGCGGATCGAAGCAGAGCTCGGGCCCCTGCCCGCCATACCGGATCGTGTGTCATAGAAGGAGTGCGGTAGCCCATGTATGCACGCTCGTGGTCTCGCCCGTACGGGGAAGGCGGCGTCGGCCGCTCGTCGTTCGTCGCCGAATTCGGCCTCTGGAACGACGAGCAGACCGCCGCGGCCGAACAGATCGAAGCCGGCCTGCGCGACATCGACCTCGTACGCGTCGCGTTCTGCGACCCCCACGGGCTCGCCCGCTCCAAGACCCTGACCGCCGAGGTCTTCGAGGGCGTCCTGCGCAACGGCATGGACTTCAGCCCCGGCCCGTTCATCTTCGACACCGGCCACGCCGTCGCCATCGACTTCCAGTCCGGCGACCCGGGCATCGGCGTCTCCGAGATCGCCGGCGCCGGCAACTTCGTCCTCGTCCCGGACCCGCTCACCTTCCAGGTCCTGCCCGGCGACGGCCCGCGCACCGCCTGGATCCAGGGCGACGAGTACCTGCGCGACGGCACCCCGCACCCGCTGTCCACCCGGCACGTGCTCAAGAAGATCGCCGCCCGGTACGCCGAGCGCAACCTCACCCCCATCGTCGGCCTCGAAGCCGAGTGGTACCTCACCCGCCGCCTCGACGCAGCGCCCGGCAACTCCGGCAACGGCTTCGGACTGCAGGGCCCGGCCCCCGCCGTGGAAGCCGTCAACTCCGGCTACCAGTTCAACGGCGACAGCGCCTACGCCTCCGTCGCCGCGATCACCAACCCCATCGCCCTGGACCTGGTCGCCCTCGGCCTGCCCCTGCGCTCCATGGAACACGAATCGGGCCCCGGCCAGATCGAGACCACCTTCAGCCCCATGACCGCGCTGGACACCGCCGACGCGATGCTCTTCTTCCGCACCTTCGTCAAGCAGTCCTGCGCGCGCCGCGGCTACCACGCCTCGTTCATGTCGCTGCCCCGCGTCGACAGCTTCGACCCCAGCGGCTGGCACCTGAACCAGTCCGTCGTCGACGACACCACGGGCCGCAACATCTTCGCCGCCGAGGGCCCCGCCGCTGGCATCTCCACCGCCGGCAAGTCCTACGCCGAAGGCCTCATGGACCGGGCCCGCGCCTACTGCCTGCTCTCGGTCCCCACCGTCAACGGCTACCGCCGCCTGGGCGCCGAGCACTCGCTCTCCCCGACCCGCATCGGCTGGAGCTTCGAGGACCGCGGCGCGATGATCCGCGTCGTCGGCGCCGGCAGCTCCACCCACATCGAGAACCGCGTCGGCGAACCCAGCGCCAACCCCTACCTCAACATCGCCGCCCAGCTCCACGCAGGCCTCGAAGGCCTCGACGGACTGCCCGGCACCACCGAGCCCGTCCGCGTCGGCTCGGCACCCGACCCCCGCGCCGAAACCCTGCCGCAGTCGCTGCCCGAGGCCCTGGAAGCGTTCCGCGCCGGCCCCGCCGCCGACCTCCTCGGCAAGCCGCTCGCCGCCTGCCTGACCAAGCTCAAGGAGAGCGAGGCCGCCCGGTACGACGCCTGGGCCGCCGAGGCCCGGCCCACCGGCACGGCCACCACGGAATGGGAACAGCGCGAGTACTTCGAGCACTTCTGACCGCGCTGCCGCCATCCCCTGCGACCGAAAGTCGAGCAGAGATGATCCCCCGCTACACGCTGCCTGAGATGGCCGCCCTGTGCCAATCGCGCTACGAGATCTGGGTACGCGTAGAGATCCTCGCCTCCGAGGCGCAGGCGAAACTCGGCGTCATACCGCAGAGCGCGGTCGAGGACATGCGCCGCGCCCCCGTGCCGGACATCAGCCGCGTCTCCGAGATCGAGCTGGACCGCGACCACGAGGTCCTCTCCTTCCTCGCCGCGTTCTGCGAGGGCATCCCCGAGGACTCCGCCCGCTACGTCCACCTCGGCATGACCAGCTACGACCTGGTGGACACGGCCCTCGGCCACATCCTCGCCACCGCCACCGACCACCTGCTGACCGCCGGCCGCCGGCTGCGCCGCGTCCTGGCCGAACGCGCCGCCGAGCACTGGAACACCCCGATCATCGGACGCACCCACGGCGTCCACGCCGAGCCGACCACCTTCGGCCACAAGCTCGCCGGCTTCGCCTTCGCCGTCGACCGCTCCCTGGGCCGCCTCAAGGCCGCCCGCGAAGCGGTCGCCGTCGGCACGATCTCCGGCGCGGTCGGCACGTACGCGCTCATCGACCCGTACGTCGAGCAGTACGTGTGCCAGGCCCTCGGCCTCGGCGTCGAATCCTCACCCAGCCAGGTCGTCGCCCGCGACCGGCACGCCCAGCTCCTCCAGGCCGTCGCGACCATGGGCGCCTGCGTCGAGCACCTCGCCCTGGAACTGCGCCTCCTGCAGCGCACCGAGGTGCGCGAGGTCGAGGAGCGGCGCACCGCCGGCTACCAGGGCTCCAGCGCCATGCCCCACAAGCGCAACCCCACCAGCAGCGAGCGCCTCAACGGGCTCGCCCGCCTCCTGCGCGGCTACGCGAACTCGGCGGTGGAGAACGTCGCCCTGTGGCACGAACGCGACCTGGCCCACCAGTCCGTCGAGCGGGTCATCCTGCCCGACAGCCTCTGCGTCGGCCACTTCCAGGCGACGAAGGCCGCGGAGCTCGTCGAGAACCTCAACGTCTTCCCGGAGCGGATGGCCGCGAACATCGACCAGACCAACGGCCTCGTCTACAGCTCGACCGTCCTCGCCGACCTCCTGCAGGGCGGCATGGAACGCGAGAAGGCCTACCGCGCCGTCCAGGCCGCCGCCAACAACACCATCGCCTCCGGCGAGCACTTCACGCATACCCTCGCCAAGGAGGGCATCGACCCGGGCACGCTCACCCCGGACCGCTTCCTGCGCAACCACGACGTCATCCGCAACCGATTGGAGCAGCTCCGTGAACTGGAAGATTGAGCGCGTCGAGGGCGCCTCCCTGGACCTCGACGAAGTCCTCGAGGTGTACCGCGCCTCCGGCCTGGGCGAGCGCCGCCCCATCGAGGACACCGCCCGCTTCCGGGCCATGCTCGACAACGCCAACCTCGTCCTCGTCGCCCGCGACGGCGACAAGCTCATCGGCATCGCCCGCAGCGTCAGCGACTTCAGCTACGTCACGTACCTCTCCGACATCGCCGTCGACCGCACCCACCAGCGCGGCGGCATCGGCCGCGCGCTGATCGAGGCGACCCAGAAGGAGACGCCGGGAGTCAAGATCGTCCTGCTGTCGGCGCCGGCCGCGGCCGAGTACTACCCCCACATCGGCTTCACCCAGCACGGCTCGGCCTGGGTCCTCAACCCGTAGCGGCTCGCAGCGGGCTCGCAGGCGACCGGAGAGCCGTTCGACCGGCCTCCCTGTCCACTTCAGTTCACCGGCACCGCTCGGTAGGTTTTCCGGCGAGCCCAGCACGAGCTCCCACGGACGTGTCGCCGTGGGATGCGTGAGTCGCGGGGGAGTAATGAACCAGATTTCCTCAGGGGCCCTTCTGGAGCCCCACATACCGGCGCCGCACGGCCTCGCGGAGCCCCACCCGGTCGAAGAACACCCGACCGGCCCGGGGCCCCGCGCGGCCGGCCCGTGCGGCCACCTGCGGATCCTTGTCGTCGACAGCGCCGCCGACGGCACGGACCCCCTCGTAGAACGACTGCGCCGGCACGGCCACGAAACCGTGTGCGCACAGAAGGGCACCGCCGCCCTGCGGGTCCACGAGGACGTCGACCTCGTCCTCCTCGACCTCGACCTCCCCGACCTCGACGGCCTGGAGGTCTGCCGCGTCATCCGCTCCACCAGCCGCGTCCCGGTCATCATCGTGACCTCCCGCGGCTCCGAACTCGACTGCGTCCTCGGCCTGCAGGCCGGCGCGGACGACTACGTGGTGCGCCCCTACGGCTTCCGCGAGCTGATGGCCCGCATCGAAGCCGTCATGCGCCGCTCCCAATGGGAGCCGGCCACCACCGCGGCAGCCGTCGAACACGGCCCGCTGCGCATCGACGTCAACTCCCGCGAGGTCACCCTCGCGGGCGACGAGGTCAGGCTGACCCGCAAGGAGTTCGACCTCCTGCTCCTGCTGGCCTCCCACCCCGAGACGGTCGTCTCCCGCAAGCGCCTGCTCCAGCAGGTCTGGGGCGACTCCTGGTCCCGCCGCACGGTCGACACCCATGTCAGCAGCCTGCGCGGCAAACTCGGTGCCAACAGCTGGATCATCACCATCCGCGGCGTGGGCTTCAAACTCGGCCACCCCTGACCCGCCCGCCGGCCCCGCAGGACCCTGCCTCCGGGCGTCCCCACCGCCCGGGGGTTTCCGGCTGCCAGAAACCCCTTCCACTTCCCGGCCGTCATCCCGTCACGTTTCCCACGGCTCCTCCGTCATACCGATGACAGACACCGACCGCCCCTCACCCCGTGCGGCGACGGCGCTCTGTACGGCTCTGAGGAGGACAGCCATGCAGACTCGACTGGTTGGTCCGGCAATCATCGCCCCGGGTGCGACCAAGGCACTCGCAGCACTTGCCGCATCCGCGGCCATCGCCGGCGTCTCACCCGCCACGCAGTGCCTGGTCCACCTGCGCGCCAGCCAGCTCATCGGCTGCGCCGCCTGCACCCGGATGCACGGCCGCGCCCTCAAGCGCAAGGGCGAGAGCAACGAGCGCCTCGGCTCCGTGGCGGACTGGCGCAACTCCGACCCGGCCTGCTTCACCGACGCCGAGCGCGCCGCCCTCTCCCTCACCGAGGCCGTCACCCACGCCGCCGGCGACACCGCGCACGACCGCGTACCGGACGAGGTGTGGGCCGAGGCCTCCCGCCACTACGGCGAACGCGCCCTCACGGCCCTCTTCGCCACCGTCACCACCAGCGACGCCTGGCACCGCTTCCACCCCGCCACCGCGAGGCCCGCGACCCCCGCGCCCCGCCGGCCCGACCAGGCGGACCAGCAGACCACCGCCAGGACCCCGGCCCCGCGTTGGACCCCGTCCCGCCCCCCGCGCCCGGCGGCCGCCGCCACCCCGGCCCCCTGGACCCAGCCCCGCCCCGGCCCCGCCCGCCGCGAGGTACCGCGACTCGGCTGGTAGCCGCCCCGGGAACGGCCCTACGAGCCGCACATGTACGGGTCCGTTCCCACCCCGCCGGCCGTGAGCCGCTCCAGCTCCTCCGGCGAGGCCAGCCTCGGCAGCAGCAGCTCCCAGAACTCCGTCACGACCCCCCGCGAGACCCATCCCGGCTCGGCCGCCCCGAGGACCTCGAACCCCACGGTCGCCGCGACCACCGCGTGCGCCGCACGGTCCGGCTCGACCCCGGCGGCCAGCCGGTTCTCCCGCGCCGCGGCCGCGAAGACCTCCTCGATCCACCGCCGCCACTGCCCCCGCAGGTCCGCGACGCTGTCCCGGGCCAGGTCCGCGCAGAGCCCGAACCCCGCCCGTACGACCGGATCCTGCGACAACAGGGCCGCCAGGTCGTGCGTCGAGTCCACCATCAGCTGCAGCGCGTCCCGGTCCGCGTCCCGTCCGCGGCCCCAGGTGATCCGGCGCACCGCGTCCGCCGCCCGGCCCTCCACGGCCTCGGCGAGCAACGGCTTGCTCCCGAAGTGGAAGTGCAGTCCGCCCGCACTGACACCGGCCCGTCTGGCGATGGCGGCGATGGAGGCGGTGACGAAGCCCTCCTCGGCGAACACCTCGGCTGCGGCTCGGACGAGAGTTTCACGCGTGCGGGCAGCACGCTCCTGCTTCACCATGGAGTCTCCACAAACCGCGAACACGGTTTGCCAACGGGGCACATGTTTCCGGTCCCATGATCTGTACTCCGCCCCCAGGCCCGGTGGAGAACGGCCGGATCCCCGACCCGCACCTGCAAGACCCATCACCTCTGGCTCACGTCACTTCGGGATGACCGACACCACCCATGACGTAACCCGGCCGGAAAGTGTGACAACCCCCCAGCCGCCCTCCCAAGCCCCTCAAAAACCCAAAGGGCCCCAGGGGATCCCCGAGGCCCTCCCAAGCCCCTGAGCACCCCTCAGAAGCCGTATCTCAACCGAACGTGATCGCTTGATTTCCGCTGGTCAGGCATGGTCCAGCTCGGAATGAGGGAGGCATGCGGCGTCTTGTTTCGG
>NZ_JBFBBA010000025.1:0-123043 GCF_040682455.1 Streptomyces sp. NPDC051183 | reverse complement strand
GACACCGCCCGTACCGCCTCGCCCTGGCCGATCAGACGCCGGCCCAGCTCGTCCTCCATGCGGAGCAGCTTCTGGGTCTCGCCCTCCAGCAGGCGGCCCGCCGGGATCCCGGTCCAGGCACCCACCACGTCGGCGATGTCGTCGGGGCCGACCTCCTCCTTGACCATCTGCTCGTCGGGGTCGAGGGTGCGCGAGGCCTCCCGCTCCGCCTCCACGGCCTCCTCCACCTCGCGTTCGAGGGCGGGGATCGCTCCGTAGAGCAGCTTGGAGGCGGCGTCGAAGTCGCCGTCGCGCTGAGCTCGTTCGGCCTGCCCGCGGGCCTCGTCGAGGCGCTCCTTGAGCTCGCCGACGCGGTTGAGGGACTGCTTCTCCTTCTCCCAGCGCGCGGTCAGGCCGCGCAGCTCCTCCTCCTTGTCGGCGAGGTCCTTGCGCAGCTTGTCGAGGCGCTCGCGGGAGGCCGGGTCGGACTCGTTCTTCAGCGCGAGCTCCTCCATGCGCAGCCGGTCCACCGAGCGCTGGAGCTCGTCGATCTCCAGCGGGGAGGAGTCGATCTCCATGCGCAGGCGGGATGCGGCCTCATCCACCAGGTCGATGGCCTTGTCGGGAAGGAACCGGGAGGTGATGTACCTGTCCGAGAGCGTCGCCGCCGCGACCAGCGCGCTGTCGTTGATGACGACCTTGTGGTGGGCCTCGTAGCGGCCCTTCAGCCCGCGCAGGATCGCGATGGAGTCCTCCACCGACGGTTCCGGGACGAGGACCTTCTGGAAACGGCGCTCCAGCGCCGGGTCCTTCTCGATCCGCTCGCGGTACTCGTCCAGCGTGGTCGCGCCGACCATGCGCAGCTCGCCGCGGGCCAGCATGGGCTTGAGCATGTTGCCCGCGTCCATCGCCGAATCGCCGATCGCGCCGGCACCGACGACGGTGTGCAGCTCGTCGATGAAGGTGACGACTTCGCCGTTGCTGTCCTTGATCTCCGCGAGGACGGCTTTCAGACGCTCCTCGAACTCGCCGCGGTACTTGGCGCCCGCGACCATCGCGCCCAGGTCCAGGGAGACCAGCCGCTTGTTCTTCAACGACTCCGGGACGTCGCCCTTCACGATCCGCTGCGCGAGACCCTCGACCACGGCCGTCTTGCCCACGCCCGGCTCACCGATCAGCACCGGATTGTTCTTCGTACGGCGCGACAGGACCTGCACGACCCGCCGGATCTCCTGGTCCCGGCCGATCACCGGATCGAGCTTGCCCTCACGGGCCGCCGCCGTGAAATCGGTGCCGAACTTCTCCAGGGCCTCGTACTGGCCCTCCGCGTCGGGGGTAGTCACCCGCCGTCCTCCTCAGGTCGGTCGTCCGCTCGTGCGCGCAGGCACGCGTCGGCTCCCCAGTCTCAGCTGCCGGCACCTCGCGCACGGAGGGCGAAAGTTGACTCGTCGCCGCTCCGGTTGATCGTCGAGAATTCAACGTGATTCAGTCGGGGAATACGGAACTCGTAGGCCAAAGGTTGATCCGGCGCAGACCTCGGATGACAAATGCCCGGCGAACTTCCATATCTATTGCTTCCGTTTGACACGGCGTCGAGCAACTGGCCATGATCCTGAACAGAATCCACGGACCCGGCGAACGGGTAGACCTTTCCATTCCCCCACGACGGAAAGTGCGAACCACCCAGGATTCACCCTCGTGATAACTCACCAAGAAGGAGTGCTGGATGGCAACCTACCTGTCCCCCGGCGTATTCGTTGAAGAAGCCGCCGGCGGTTCGCGCCCCGTTGAGGGCGTCGGAACGGCAGTGGCCGCCTTCGTCGGATTCGCTGAGCAGGGCCCGCTCAACGAGCCGGTCCGCATCACCAACTGGGGTCAGTTCACCAAGACCTTCGGCGAGTTCATCGAGGGCTCCTACCTCGCGCACTCCGTCTACGGCTACTTCACCAACGGCGGCGGCACCTGCTACGTCGTCCGCGTCGGCGGGTCCGGCAAGGACGCGGTGGAAGGCAGCACTCAGTCCGTCGGCGCCGCACCGGCCCAGGTGCTCGGCGGCTTCCGCGTCGCCGCGCTGCCGGTCGCCGCGGGCCGTGACATCTCCGTCGACGTGCAGAAGAAGCCCGCGGACCCGAAGGCCAAGCGGCCGGCCGCCGGTGCCGCCGCGAAGGCCGGCGGCAAGGACGGCGACGCCGCTACCGACGGCGACACCTTCACCTTCACCGTGAAGGTGGACGGCTCCGCCACCGAGACCTTCGACGTCAGCGCCGACAAGGCCTCCCCGGCCTACGTGGTGACGCAGGTCAAGGAGCGCTCCCAGTACGTCATGGTGGAGGAGGCCCCGGCCGCCACCGGCACCGCGCTGGCGCTGCCCGACTCGTCCTCGCTGGCCCTCCCGGCCGCCCCGAAGGGGAACGCCGCGGGCGGCGAGGTCGTGGCCAAGGACGTCGTCGGCAAGTACGTCGGCAAGGTCAACGACCGCTCCGGCCTGTCCGGCCTGGAGGCCATCGACGACATCACCATGGTGATGGCCCCGGACCTGATGGCCGCCTACCAGGCGGGCAACGTCAGCCGCGAGCAGGTCAAGGCCATCCAGATGGCCATGATCAACCACTGCGAGAACATGGCCAACCGCATGGCCATCCTCGACCCGCTCCCGGACATGGGCCCCACCGAGGTCTACGACTGGCGGCAGAACGAGGCGGGCTTCGACTCGAAGTACGCCGCGCTCTACTACCCCTGGATCCAGGTCGCCGACCCGGTCTCCGGCAAGGGCTTCCTGATGCCGCCGTCCGGCCACGTCGCCGGCCTGTGGGGCCGCAACGACGAGGAGCGCGGGGTCCACAAGGCCCCCGCCAACGAGGTGCTGCGCGGCGCCCTCGACCTCGGCATCCAGATCACCAAGGGCGAGCAGGAGCAGCTCAACCCGGCGGGCATCAATTGCATCCGCAGCTTCCCCGGCCGCGGCATCCGCATCTGGGGTGCCCGTACGCTCTCCAGCGACCCGGCCTGGCGCTACCTGAATGTACGACGCTTCTTCAACTACCTGGAAGAGTCGGTCTACCTGGGCTCGCAGTGGGCGGTCTTCGAGCCGAACGACGAGCACCTGTGGTCCACCATCCGCCGCAACATCGCCGCTTTCCTGCTCAACGAATGGCGAAACGGCGCACTGTTCGGGAACTCGCCCGACGAGGCTTTCTACGTCAAGTGCGATGCGACGACCAACCCGCCCGAGGTCGTCGAAGCGGGCCAGGTCATCTGCGAGATCGGTGTCGCTCCCGTCAAGCCTGCCGAGTTCGTCGTCTTCCGGATCGCCCAGGACTCCATGTCCGGCGACGGCGAGTAGCACGAAGCCACAATCCACTGTCGATCAGCACGCACATCCAACAAGGAGAAAATAAATGCCCAGCGAAGAATTCCGGCGGACTCTGGCGATCGACGGGGTGCAGCTCGCCACTCTGCGCAGCGTGACGGAGCCCAACATCGAGGTTGAGACCAAGGAAGCCGACCAGATCAACGCCAAGACCGGTCAGATCGTTGCGGCCCAGATTACTCAGGGCAAGATGGCCTACTCGGACATCAGCGTCACGTTCCTGCCGTACAGCGACAGCCTCAAGACGGACAACTGGGACAACCTCAAGGCCATTCAGGACAATTTCGACCAGGCCGTGAAGACCGGCAAGACGGGGAACATCACCATCACCACCTTCCGTGGTGAGAAGCAGGTCAGCACCACGAACTACCTGAACGGTTTCGTCAAGGGCATCAACCCTCCCTCGGAGGCCGGCGGCGAGTACACCGCCACCATCGCCCACGGCGGCAAGGCTCCGGGTAAGTGAGGCGGGGGCGCGTGCCCGAGGGGCACACAAGTGCCGATGTCCGCGCCGACGCCTCGGTGCCCGCGCTCCCGGACGGTCCGCCCGCCGCAGGCGGGAGCCACCTGCCTACGGCGGGCCCGACCGTTTTCCCGTTCACACTTCCGCGCGGCTACGTGGATCCAGAGGGGAACGTTCATCGAACGGGAACCATGCGGCTGGCCACCGCCCGCGATGAACTCCTGCCACTGACCGACCTCCTGGTCCGTCAGAATCCCGCCTATCTCTCGGTAGTCCTACTGAGCCGTCTCATCAGTCTGGAGAACGTGGACGTCGTCGATGCCGACGTGGTCCAGGATCTCTTCGCCGTCGATCTGGCATTTCTCCAGAAGTTCTACGAGAAGATCAATCTGGACGGGACTCCGGTGGCCTCGACCGTATGTCCGGACTGTCAGCACGAATTCACCGTGGACATCGGGAGCCGCCTGGGGGGATGAAGACGTACGCGGCTGCGGAACTGCGCTCCGAGATCGCGTACATCGCCTATCACTTCCACTGGTCCCACAACGAACTACTCGATATGGACCACATTCAGCGGCGTGCGTACATCCAGAGCATCGCGGACATCAATCAGCTACTCGACGACAGGAACTAAGGCATGCACCGGGCCATCGGCGGAAACGGCACCACGCCGCTGTCCGAGTCCGTGCCCGCTACTCCGACCTGGCGGATACCGGTGGTCCTGCCGGAACCGCTCCACCGGGTCACGGCGGAGGCGCTGCCCGGTGCCGATGCCCGGCACGGGAGCGGCGGCCTGGTGTCGTTCAAGGACCACCGGCTGGTCGGCGACATCACCTTGCTGATCAACCGCGAAGCCCCGCTGGTGTTCCGGCTCGACGCGGAACCCAGCACATGGCTGCTGGGAGACACCCTCGCTGAGCGCCCCGCGGTACCGCTCCGCTGGCGGGCTCCGGCCTCTGCCGACAGCGGTCCGGCCGGAGCCCGGCCGACAGGGGAATCCGCCACGGCTTCCCCGTGCGGGGATCGGACCCGGCCCCTTTCCTCCGAGGATGTTCACCCTGGTCCGGCATCTGCTGTCCCAGCGCCAGTACCAGCCCAAGTGCGGGTCCCAGCCCCAGTCCCCGCGTCAGCCCCAGCGCCGGAACCGGGACAGCAGACGCCGGACCAGGGCAGCTCCCGGCGAGGAACGTTGCCCGGGCGTCTCGCACGTTCGTGGGCCTCGTCCCGTGCCACTGCCCTTTTCCGCCGTGGGCAGCGGCGCGGGACCATCACCTCCGGCGCGTCGGAGACCGCGTTCGGGGACGCACTCGCTCCCACAGCCCGTACGGAGCTGCCGACCGCGGTCGACGGGAGCACGGCGCGCGAGTGGCCTGGTCCCTCCATGGCGCCCATCGTTCCCGGAACGACTCCCCGCCCGGACCGCTCCACGAACATGACTGTTGACCCGGCGGCCGTGCCGGGTACCCCTGTCGTACCCGGGCAGGGTGCCACGTCGGCCACGGCGCAGTCCGCGCCACGCGTTGCACCGGCAGCAGCCGCTGTTACCCCGTCGGCTGCGCCCGCCAGGCCGGTGCCCACCCTCCCCGCGGAGACCGCGGCTACCGCAGCCACCACGGAGACCACCGCCGGGGCCTGCGCTCCGCAGTGCCTTCAGGCCCCCGTGCCCGCTGTGCGCCTTGACGCGAGCGTGTCCGCGGGCGCCGACAGCGTCGTGCCCGAGGCCGCCTCGGACGCCGTCACGCCCATTGCCGACCACACCGCCGAAGCCACGACAGGGCCGCACCGCGCCGCTTCGACGGTGCGAACGGCACATGCCGCATCGACACCGCTGCCCGAGCCGCAGGAAACCGCGCGTACCACCGTGACCCGGTCGGCCCCGGTACCCGCCCCGGCGGCACCGGACTCACTGCCGCAAGCCCCTGTCCCGGGAGCCGCGCATGTACCGGGCACGGCCGTCGGCCCGGTCGCCCCGGCCATGAGGGCAGACACCACCCCGGCCGAAGGGATCGGTGCTGCCCGCCCGTCGGGGCCGCGGTCCTTCCAGGGGCTCATCGGAGCCGGGACCTCCGTACGGCGTCCTCGCCGCCGGCCTCGCCGTGTCCCCGAAGCCGTTCCGCAGTACCCCGTACCGGCCCCGGAAACCGCTGCGTCGTCCCTCACCGACCCGGAGCCCGACGCTGTCGGCGACGATGCCGTCAACAGGGCAACCCCGGAACCGGGTTCGTCCGGCATGCCGACTGCCGGTACGGACACGGGCCCGGCCGCCGGAGCGGCTCAGCACCCGCCCGTGGATGTGGAGCGCGGTATCCGCGAGGCCGCGCCGAGCGGCCCGGCGACCGCAGCCGATGCCCAGGGGCGAGCCGCGGCGCAGGATCCCGTCACGGAGTCCTCACCGGGCCGGCTCGAAGTAGCGGAGGACTGTGCTCCGGGGGTCGGTCCGACACCGGCCGACTCCGGCGTGACCGGCCCCCGTCCCTCCGGCGAGGTCGGTCCCCAGCAGAACCGTCCGGCGCAGCGGTCCGGCAGCGCGGCGGCGCCCGCTCCGGCCCCCCGCCCGCGTCCCCGTCCCCTGACCCCGGATGGCACCACCGACCCCACCACGCCTACTGGGCTGACCGACCCCGGCGGGGCGACCGACCCGACCGTTCCCGCTGTTCCCACCAGCCTGACCCCTCCGTCCGTTCACGCGCCCGATGCAGTGCCAGGGCCTGCCACTCAGCGGCCCACGGATACCCCGCTCCTCCTCGGCAGCGATGACTGCGCCACGTCGGCCGTCGTGGCGCAGCCATCCGGGCTCGGTTCCTTCCGCTGGCTCGCGGGCGCCAGGAGCGCCGTACGGCGGCGCCTCCGAAGCGAGCCGCGCCGTACACCGGCAGACGTTCCGCACCACTCCGCACCGGTCCAGGCGGCCAACGGGCTGTCCGCGCACAGGGCACCGGACGGCGCCGAGCCCGCAGGTACGGGTACAAGTGCGGGTACGGGTACAGGCCCGCGTAGCGCTACCAGCGCCGAAACCCCTCCGATCGGCGGCCCCGCATTGGGCCGTGCCCCGGCTGCGACTGCGGCCCCGGCTTCCGCTCCGGCTGTTCCTGCTCCGAGTGCGGCCCCGGCTCCTGCCGCGCTCCCTGCTCCGAGTGCGGTCACGGCCCCGGCCCCGGCTACGGCTACGGCTACGGCTACGGCTACGGCAGTCGTAGCTTCCGCACCGGCTTCGGCCGAAGCAGCGACTGCGGCTCCCGCCCCGACTCCGGCCGGGGCGCCGACTGCGTCTTCCCTCCCCGCCCCGGCCGCGGTTTCCACCAGGGACACCGCTCCGGCGTCGGCTCCGGCTCCGGAGCTCGCGCCTGGCCCGACCGCGGCTCCTTACCGGGACACGGTTTCGGGTCCGGTCATCGACGCTGGTCCGTCGGCCGGAAGTGGCACACCTGAGCACGCCTGGAGCCAACAACCCGGCTCGGCCGCGCCGCAGGACCAGCCGGTAGCCGTGCTCCGCGCGGGGACCGCCGCCGTGGACCAGGGACACCCTGTTGCCGGTCCCGTCGTTCCCCGGGCTGTGGCCCGTCCGGCAACTGCCCGGCTCTCCACTGCCCGTACGGCGCCCGTTCACGGCACGCACAAGACCGTGGCGGACGAGGACGCGACGGGCGGCGACGTCGCTGTGGGCCCCCACGACGACGCCTCGCCGGCGGTACCGTCCCCCATCCCCGTGACATCCCGCTCCGGCCCGGCGCCCGCCTTCCGTCCGGTCGTACCGTCCCACAAGGGGCGGCGGTCCAGCGCCGACGCCCCCGCCGTCGTGCCTGCCGGCGGCCCCGCACCCTCGGACGATGTCGTCTCCGCCGGGCCGGGCACCCCGTCCGCTTCCGGCGACGGCCACTCGGTCACCCCGGTTGCGGCGGATCCTGAACGCCACCGCTCCGGCGATACCCGCGCCACCACGACCGCTCCGGCCGACAGCGCTCTCCCGCCACGCCGTGACTCACTCGGGGCCGCCCCCGACGCCCCGGACCTCGCTCCGGCGAACCTGTCGGCAAGGCTCGGTCGGCCTGCCGATTCGGTCCGTCACCTCGATCCGGGCCGTCAGCCCGACCCGATCGAGCCCGCCGGGGCACATGGGGACGCGCAGCGGTTCACACACCCCGCCGACACCGCCGTGTCCCGGGCCACCCGGACCCCGCGGGCGCCCTCCGGCGTCCCGCTCCGAGCAGTCGGCACACCCGACACGACGACCCGCGCCACTGTGCGCCCGAGCACGCTGCCGCGTGACCTCCCGCTCTCGCCGAACGGGACCCAGCCCGCCGAACGCTCCTCGCTGCCCGCACCGCGGCGCCGCGCGACCGCCGTCGCACCGCGCCGTGAGAGGGCCGTGACGGAGCCCGAGGACAACCGCGGGCCCGTTGCCGCCTCCGCGCAGCGGGCGAACGACGCACCGGCTCCCGCCGTTTCCGTACAGGAGGCCCGGCAGGCTCGACAGACCGGGGATGCCGGGGAAGTCGGCGAAGTCGGGAGTGCCGGGGAAGCGCGACAGGATCGGGAAACCGACGCGCCGCCCGCGTCGGACCCCTCGCGCCAGGGCGGGGCCCCCGAGACCGCCGTGCCCACTGGCGCCTCCGACGGACAGGACGGCGCCGACGCCTCGGTAGGGCCCGTACGGCCGGACTCCGCTCCCGTGAGGACCGCGGCGGCTTCCGTGGTCCCGCACGAGGAGGACGCCGCGTCAGTTGCCGGGAACGCGAACGCAACGGGCTCCCGGAACGTCGCAACCACGCTCCTCCCCGTTGGAACCGCCCCCGTAGCCGAGCCCACCGCGGACGCCACCAGGACCTCCAAGACCTCCCTCCCGGTCGTACCGGGCACGTCCAGTACGGCCGTGGATCCGGCCCACCCCGTCTCGGCGGAACGGACGGCCACCCGTGAACCTGGGTTCGCGAGCGGTATCCGGGCCGCTCGGCCCGCCTCCCCAGCGGCGCGGCTCGGGCTGCCCGCGCGGCCCGGGCCGCCCGAGCGTCACGTACGCCCCGCGTCGAACCTGCCCGCTCCCCGACCCGTAGAGCGGCGTCAGGTCGCGCTACCGGGCCGCCGGCCCGAGGCACCGGCGCCGGAAGGGGCGTACGGTGCCCCTGATGCGGCCCCGTACGCCCCTTCCGGCGCGGCCCCGCTCCGCGTCACCGGGCCCGCGGCCCGACACCGCCCTACGCGTTCCCCCCAGGTCTCTCCCAAGGGCTCCCCCCAGGGTTCTCCCCGCACCGTCCGGGTGCCCGCGCCGACCGGAGCGGGGCCGGCGTCCTCGTCCGAGGCCCGGCGCGACCGGCTCGGTGCCGCCGCCGAAGCCGCAGCCCCGCGGACGGACGCCCACATCGTCCCGCCCGGCCCGTTCCGCGCCTCCGGCACCGCCACGCGGCGTGGCCCGCTGGTCGTCGCCGAGGCACTCCCGCGGTCCTGGGTCCTCGCGCCTTTCGGTCCGCTGGTACGCCCTCGGCGCCTGGGGGCAGAGCCTGACCCGGAACCGCCGTCCCCGGCGGAGTCCTCCGTGGGGCACGCCGTGTTCCGGCCGGTCGGGGTGGCGGAGTCGGCGCAGCCACCGGAGTCCTCCGACGGGCACGCCGTGTTCCGGCCGATCGCTGCACGGGGACCGCGACCGCGGGTCCTCCCGTACGAAAGCAGCGAAGCGGGGCGTGAGACACCCGCGCCGAAGTACCTCGAAACAGCCCCTGAATGGGGCATCCCGGCGGGCATCCGCCACCCCGAAGAGGAGGCGTCACCGTGACCAGTCAGCCCATTTCAACCGCGAACTTCTGCCTGGCGATCCCCGATGCCGGAATCGAACTCAAAACATTCACCGGGCTATCAGGACTCTCCCTGTGGATGGAGGGTGACGAATTTTACGAGGGTGGCGTCGACTATTCTCCGCACTACCTTCCCACTCGCATCAGGTACAAGCCCCTGGTGGTCTCCCGAAAGTTCTCAGATGAATCGGCAGATACCTGCAAGTGGGTGATCGACAACCTGAAGGACCCACGCCCCCGCACGGGCACGATCTGTTTCCGTAGCAGGGAGGGAAAGGTCCTGGGTGAGTTTGAGCTCCTGCGCCTGCAACCCGTCGCGTGGCGGGGGCCGACCATCGACACCAATAACCACGAGACCGGCACGGAGGAGATCGAGTTCGTGCACGGCGGCTTCAGTTTCCCGAAGGCGTCCGCAGGGAGCAGCAGCTGATGAGCAATGCGGTCTTTCACGCCTTCAAACCGCCGATCGGAAACGAAGAGAAGCCCTCTTCCAAGCCGGTGGAAATGAAGCTCCAGTACAATCCCGCAGACCTGGGCCTGGTCAAGGAGACGCGGTGGGCGCGCCATTCCACTCGATTGGCGCCGCATACATCCACGCCAGAGTTTCTCGGCAGCCAGCCACAGGTTCTGACCATGTCGCTGCTGTTCAGCGAACCGGACAGCACCTCCGATGGTTCCAACGCCGATTCTCGCGCCTCCGTGGCAGAGCGGATCGCCATGCTCAGGACGTGGTGCGAGCCTCATCCGGAGGCCCTCAAGGCCAACGAGTCCTCTCCGCCCTGGATCAAGCTCTTGTGGGGCGAGGCCCCGACATTCGAATGGATGGTCCTGCAAAGGCTGTCGATACGGATCACCCGCTTCTCCGAACAGGGCAAATTGTTGCGCGCGGTATGCGAGTTGACCCTCGAAGAGGTCGGAGTCGACAAATGACCGGAGACCTGCCGGCTCCGACGGTCCGAAAGGCTCCCGGATCGCCGTCGGCCCGGCAGTTCTGCGTCGTGGTGCGGGGGGATTCCCTGCAGTCGATCGCCGTCCGCCACAGCGGTCGCGCCACCGACTGGCGGCGCATCGCCGAGCTGAACGGGATCGACGACCCGGCGAAACTACGGCCGGGCAGCACGCTGCTCCTTCCCGGCCCCGCCGAGTACTGACCTCCGAGGCGACCTGGAACGCAGCCGCCGCCTCCGCCCCTCCGAACGCGTAAGGACAGACACATGACCGGGCGCCACACCGCCGGGCTGGACATCATCGTGGATGGCATGTCCATCTTGCCCGAAATAGCCAATGCCCTGGCATGGGTCTCCGTGGAGGAGGACGGGCGTACCTCCGCCAAGGCCGAGATCGGTTTCCGGGACCCACGCAACGCGTCGCTGTTCAAGGGGTCCGGTGTCGAGCTGAGCAGCCGAATCGAAGTCATCGTGATCACCGCCTCGGGCCCCGTGCCTGTCTTCGACGGCGAGGTGACCGAGTGCGAGGCCCGAGCCTCCGCCGACACCTCAGGTGCGGCCGGGCACACCGGTGGCGTACTGACCGTCATCCGGGCGCGGGACCTGTCCCACCGGCTGCGCCTGGGCCGGCGGACGGCCGCGTACGAGGGCAGGACGGCGGGCGCGATCGCCAAGGCGGTTGCCAGGCGGGCCGGAATCAATTCGCTGGATGTCGACGACACCAAGTTCGCCTACGAATACCTCAGTCAGCCTGCCATGTCCGACTGGGACTTCCTCAGCCACCTGGCCCGGGAGAACGGACGAGACCTGTACTTCCGTGCCGGGAAGCTGCACTTCAACAAGCGGGCGACGGCCGGAGGCAGTCCGCTCGACCTGCACTTCGGGCAGAACCTGATCAGCGTCCGGACGGCCGCGTCGCTGGCCCACCAGGTCCCGAAGGTGGAGGTGCGCGGCTGGGACCGGGAGAAGAAGGTGCCGGTCACCTCCGAGCAGAAGACATCCGGCGACGGGGCGTGGGGACGGCAGTCGTCGGCCTCCTCCGCCCACTACGCGCCCATGGTGCTGACAGGTCTGCCGCGCACGAAGAACGACGAGGCCGCCGCCGTGGCCGAGAGCATGGCCCAGGAGGTGGGGGCGGGTCTCGTGCGGCTGCACGCCGTGGTACGGGGGGAGCCCAGGCTGCGGCTGCGCTCCGAGGTGAAGCTGACGGGCCTCGGCAAGCAGTTCGAGGGACGGTTCACCGTGACGAAGGTGCGGCACCACTTCCACCCGGTACAGGGCTATCGGACCGAGCTGACGGTCGACGAGGGCACCGACCGGGCGGTGGTCGGACAGCTCGGCAACGCGGAGGAGGGGCTGCGTCGCATCCCGGGGTTCGTGCGGGGCAAGGTCGTCGACATCAAGGATCCGAAGAAGCTCGGCCGGGTGCGGGTGAAGCTGGACTGTCTGGACGCGGCGTACGAGACCACCTGGGCGGAGACCGTCCAGTTGGGTGGCAGCCGCGGCCACGGTGTGGTCCTACCGGAGGTCGGCGACGTGGTGGCGGTCGTGTTCGAACAGGGCTGTCTGGACAGTCCGCTCGTGGTCGGTGGCGTCGACGACCCCTTGGACAAGATCAAGCGCACGACGGAGCTCGTCGACTCCAGCGCGGGCCGCACCAATTTGCGGACCTTCGCCTCGAAGCAGGGCCACCGGGTGGAGTTGAACGACGAGAACCGCGCCGGTATGGGGGCAACCCTCGTCACCGGCAACGGCAAGTTGAAGATCCTGCTCGACCAGTACAAGACCGAGATCTCCGTCGACAGTGCCGGCAAAGTCGAGATCAAGGGAGCGAAGGGGGTCTCGATAGACGCGGGTACCGGACCCCTGGACCTGAAGGGCGACTCGGTGAAGATCACCGCGACCCAGGGCATCAAGGTCAACAGCCAGAACCTCAGCCTCAGCGCAATGACGAAGCTCACCGCGAGCGGCGGCAACTCCGAGCTCTCGCTCGACCCCGTGAACGCGAAGCTCCAGGGCCCCCTCGTCAAGATCAACTGATGCCGGCCCGCCCCACGTACCCCGCCCGCACCCACACCTACCCCACACGTCCCCGACCCGAAGACCGGCGGCTGATCCCATGACCAATCTCTTCCTCGGCCACGGCTGGTCCTCCCCCCTGGGCGTGAGCCCATCCGGCGGGATCGCGATGGCCGCAGGCCCCGCGGACGTGGAGCAGTCCGTCCGGCTGATCCTGAACACCGAGCCGGGTGAGCGGCCCATGCGGCCGGAGTTCGGCTGCGCGGTGCGCGACTACGTCTTCGACTCCTTCGACTTCTCCACCAGCGCCGCGCTCGCACAAGAGGTGCGCAGGGCGCTGGAGCGGTGGGAGCCGCGGATCGTCGTGGACGACGTGCGCGTGGTGCGGACCGTCGACCACCAGGAGGTGGTCGACATCCACGTCGCCTATCACCTCGCCGGCACCAACAGCCCGCACAACCTGGTCCACCCCTTCTACCTGATCCCCACTCGCAATACCACGGGTCAGCAGACCGAGCCACAGAGGAGGGACAGCAATGTCTCTGCCTAGCCCCCACCTCGACGACCGTCGCTTCGAGGACCTCGTCGACGACGCGATGCGCTTCATCCAGCGCCGCTGCCCCGAGTGGACCGACCACAACGTGTCCGACCCCGGCGTGGCGCTGGTCGAGGCCTTCGCGCAGATGGTCGACCAGCTCTCGTACCGGGTCAACCGGATACCCGACAAGGTCCAGCTCGGCTTCCTCGACCTGCTCGGCATGCAGCTGACGGCCCCTCAAGCGGCCAGGACGGAGGTGACGTTCACCCTCTCCGCGCCGCAGTCGGCGGAGGTCGTCATCGAGGCCGGGACGGAGGTGGCGAGCGTCCGGACCGGCAGTGCCCCGGCGCGGGTGTTCACCGCGGACCGGGAGCTCACGATCGTCCCCACCGCCCTGACCCACATCGGGTCGGCGGGGGCCGGGCAGCCGCCCGAGCTGGTGACCGAGCGGTTCCTGTCGGGCGAGAGCGTCACCTGCTTCTCCACGCCGCCCGTCCCGGGCGACGTCCTGCTCGTCGGCCTGGACAACGCGGCCCCACGCTGCGCGGTGACGTTGCGCGTGGACTGCCGGATGGACGGCGTCGGCGTGGACCCGCGGCGCCCCCCGCGGGTGTGGGAGGCGTGGTGCGGGGAGAGCTGGGTGCCCTGTGAGGTGGAGAGCGACGCCACCGGCGGGCTGAACCGGCCGGGGGACATCGTGCTGCACCTGCCCGACGGACACACCGCCTCGCTCCTCGGTCGCCGCAAGGCGGGCTGGCTGCGCTGCCAGATCGTCGAGGCGGCCCCGGGGCAGCCGGCGTACTCCTCCTCCCCGAAGGTGTCGGCCCTGGAGGCCTACACCGTGGGCGGGACGACCGGTGCGGTCGAGGGCGAGGGCGTCGCGCGCGACGAACTGGGCGTCTCCGACGGCACCCCCGGGCAGTCCTTCACCGTGCACCGCATTCCGGTGGTCGCCGGATCGCTGCGCGCGGTGGCGGTGGAGACCGCGGCGGGTCGACGGGTGTGGAAGGCGGTGCCCTCGTTCGCCGAGTCCGGGCCGCGCGACCGGCACGTCACCGTCGACGAGGTTAACGGTACGGTCCGCTTCGGTCCGGCCGTGCGCCAGCCGGACGGCACGGTGCGCCAGTACGGGGCCGTGCCCGAGATCGGTGCCCGGATCACCGCGGGCGGCTACCGGCGCGGCGGTGGCCGCAGTGGCAACGTGGCGGCGTCCACGCTGACCGTGCTGCGCACGCCGGTCTCACTGGTGTCCCGGGTGGAGAACCGGATCCCCGCGACCGGCGGGGTGGACGTGGAATCGGTGGAGGGCCTCAAGCAGCGCGCCGGACACTGGCTGCGCACCCAGGACCGGGCCGTGACCGCGAAGGACTACGAGGCGATCGCGAAGGCGGCCTGCCGGGACGCGGGCCGCGTCGAGTGCGTGGCCGAGGCCGAGGGCTCCGAACGCGCAGGTCTGGTACGGGTGCTGCTGGTACCGCGGGTACGGGACGTGCGCGAGGAGGACAGCTGGCGCGAGCTGGTGCCCCCCGAGCCCATGCTGGCCGCCGCCGCGCGCGCCGTGGAGGCGGCCCGGCCGCTGGGCGTGCTGGTGTCCGTCAGCGGGCCCGCCTACCAGGGCGTGACGGTCGTCGCCGAGGTCGAGGCGGCCGAGGGCGCGGACCGGGCCGAGGTCAAGGAGCGGGTGCTGCGCTCGCTGTACGAGTGTCTGAGCCCGCTGCCCGCCACGACGGACCCCGACGGCATCGGCACCGGCGCGGGAAGCCGGTCGGGCTGGCCGCTCGGCCGCGCGCTGCGGCTGAGCGACCTGTACGCGGTGGCCGCGCGGTGCGAGGACGTCGAGTCGGTGGTGAAGCTGGAGATGTACCCCGCCGACATCGGCACGGGAGAGCGGATGCCCGCGTCCGACCGGATCGAGATCGGCCCCGCGACGCTCTTCCTCTCCTTCCGCCACCAGGTCGCCGTGAAGAACGCCCGCTAGCCGAAGCAAGGGAGGGGACTGAACACATGGAGAGACTGCCCTCAGGGGCACCACTGCACCCGGCGATCACCCAGGCCGTCGCCGAGGTGCCGCCGCTGGTGCACGGCAGCAGGTCGCTGCGGGCGATCCTGCCGGAGAGCTACCGGCAGGGCGACTTCGCCGACCGGTACCTGGCCGGTTTCGACGACGCGCTCGCACCGCTGATCACCGCGCTGGACTGCCTGGACGCCTACTTCGACCCTCGCACCGCGCCCGACACCTTCGTGACGTGGATGCTGGACTGGAGCCTGACCTCCCTGCCCGCCTGCGTGGGCTCGCAGGGGCGGCGCAACGCGCTGCTGCTGGGCCACCGGCTGCACGGGCTGCGCGGCACCAGGGCCGGCCTCGACCTGCTGGTGCGCTACGTGCTGGGCGGGCGGCTGGAGCTGACGGAGTCGGGAGGCACGCACTGCGCCGCCGGCCCCGACGACCCGTCGATCCCGGTACCGGGCACGGCGCGGGCGCAGCTGCGGTTGCTGCTGCCGTACGGGACGTCACGGGGGCGGGCAGGGGTGGCCGAGGACGTGACGGAGCTGGTCCGGGAGTGGATCCCGGCGCACGTCAGCGCCGATGTCGTGGTCGAGGACGACGAGGACCCGCTGCTCGTGCGGGGCGCGGCGGGGGGCTCGTACTGATGGGATCGGCCCAGTCGGGACGGCGCGGGTGGCACGTGCAGACCGAACAGGACGTCTGCCCCAGCTGCGGGGTCGTGGCGTACCCGGGCGAGATGTTCTGCGTGTCCTGCGGCGCGTACATGGGGTGGGACCTCACCGGGGGCAGCCGGGTGGTGGACCCGGGAACGCCGGATCCGGTACGGCGGCCGGATCCGGTACGGCCGGATCCGGTACGGCCGGATCCGGTACGGCCCGACCCCGTTGCGGCGCGGCCGGCTCCGGCTCAAGCTCCGGCTCCAGCACCGGCACCTGCCCCGGACAGCGGTGCCGGTACGGCTGGGCGCGGGGCACACCGGGGCCGCAGCGGCGACCACGGCCCGACGGCCGGGCCGGCTCCGGCGGATACCGGTCCGCTCCGCTCGGCCGGAGCCACCGGCCGGCGCCGTAGCGCCGACCCCGCTCCGGCCGGCGGCGACCCGTACCGCTCCGCCGCGGCCGGTCCTGCGGGCGGTACGGGATCCGCGTACCCCACCGCCGGGGCCGGTTACCCGCAGCCCGCACCCTCGCCCTCGTACGGGGCGGCGTACGGGACCCCGTACGAGGCCGCGCCGACCGGGCAGGGCGGCTGGCCCGAGGGGCTGCGCCGGGACCGGAGCGGCCGGACCACCGACCTCACCGGGGAGTTGTTCCGGCCCGACCCGCTCTTCGACCGGGCGCCGACCCCGCCCGCGCGGCCGCAAGCCGCGCGGCGCCCTGCGGAGACCAGCGCCGCGGCCGGCACCCCTGTCGGGTACGCGGCCGCGCCCGTCGGGTACCCGGCGGCCCCGGTCGGGTACGTGACCCCGGCGGCCGAGTCCGCCGCCGAGCGGACCCAGGTGATCAGCGGCGAGGTGGTGCTGTGGACCACCCTGCCCGAGGCGCCCCCGGCCGACGCGACCCCCGCCGGCGGCATCCCCCACCTGATGCTGTGTCCCGAGTGCCGCGAGCCCAACGCGGATACTCGTACCTTCTGCCACCCCTGCGGGTCGCTGCTGCGGCCCGAGCCCGAACCGCCGGAGCCGACCCGCTGGCGGCGGATCCGCCAGGAGTACCTGGAGCGTCCGGACGTCTGGCACTGGGACCGCCGCTGGGGCGTCCTGGCCGTGGCTCTGCCGCTGTGTCTTACGGCGGGCATGTCGATGGGCAGTGCGGCGGCGGCCGCGCAGCGGGCCGTACCGCTGGTCAAGGACCGGTTCCTCTCCCAGTACGCGGTCGCCCCGGACAAGGTGTCCGCGTCGAGCGCGGCCAAGGGTTTCGAGGCGAACCTGGCCTCGGACGGGGTGGACAACAAGGCCTGGGCGCCCAAGGGCACCGGTCAGGACGCGGTGGGCCAGTACTGGACCGCCCAGTTCAACGCGCCGTTCCGGCTGACGTCCCTGCTCATCGTCAACGGCGCGTCCAAGGCCCCGGGGCAGTTCTACGAGACCGGCCGCCCCTCGAAGATCACGGTGACGGTGACCACCACGGACCAGGGCCTGGTGGAGAAGGAGATCAAGCTGGGCGGCCAGCCCGGCCCCCAGCGCTTCGACCTGGGCATCGACAACGTGATGTCGGTCCAGGTGAAGATCGAGGCCGTGCAGAAGGGCCTCAAGCCGAACATGCCGGTCGCCATGGCCGAGATCCAGTTCTTCAGCCGGCAGGGAGCATGAGCGTACGAGCCGAACTCACCGTCCCCGCCGATGTGATCACACCGGGCGAGGCCCTCACGGCGCACCTGCGGGTGTGGAACGAGAGCCGGATCGTGGACGCCTACCGGCTGCGGCTGGTCGGGGCGCCCGCGTGGTGGCCGGACGCCGAGCCCGATCTGGGGCAATTGTCGGTCTATCCCGGCAACCACGAGAAGATCAACATCCCGATCTCGCTGCCTCGGGACAGCGCCCTCGCGCCCGGCCCGCTGACCTTCGCCGTGCGGGTCGCCTCCGTGGAGGACCCGGCCGCGGTGGCCGTGCCGGAGGCGGAGATCCAGGTCGGCGAGTTCCACGACGCGGAGATCGAGCCGGACCGGCTGCGGGTCGGCGGGGCGCTGTGGAGCAGCAACCTGGTCGTGGTGGAGAACACCGGCAACGCGACGGCGACGGTGCGGCTGCGCGTCGCGCCGGAGGCCAAGGACGCGCCGCTGAAGGTGTCGCTCCGGCGCTCCCGGCTGGTCCTGAAGCCCGGGGAGCAGGCCCGGGTCAGCCTGCTGACGCGGGTGCTGAACCCGATGTTCACGGGTACGGCGGCCAACTGGCCGGTCGTGATCCACGTCGAGCAGGAGCACGCGGAGGAAGGATCCGCCTCCTTCACCCACCGGCAGCGCCCGCTGCTGCCGAAGCCGGTGCTCAAGGCACTGATCGCGGTGGTGACGGCATTGGTCGCGTTCGCGGTGCTGTGGATCTCCCCGGTGGGCGGCAAGAAGCCGAAGGCCGAGACCGAGTCCGCCAAGGGCCCTTCGCAGGTGGAGGCGGTGCAGGAGGAGCAGAAGAAGGAGGCCGACGCGAAGAAGCAGGAGGAGGAGAAGGCGGAGAAGGAGAAGAAGGACCAGGACTCGGCGGGGGCCCCGAAGAAGAAGCCCTTCCAGGAGTCCCTGGTGGCCGACACCAAGACCGGCCGGCCGATCGCGGAGTACACGATCCCCAAGGACTACCGGCTGGCGGTCAAGAGCGTGCAGCTGACCGCGGGCGGTCCGCCGACCGGCTTCCTCTTCCTCAGGGCGGCGGGCGTGCAGTTGGCGAGCGTCGGGGTCAACAGCGTCAAGGACGTCACCGTGCCGCCCACGCTGTCGCCGAAGGAGAAGGAGAAGCTCAGCCTCGAACTGGACTGCCCCGCCCCGCCCTCCGGGAGCCCGGTCACCCCTCCGCCCGCCTCCGGCGCTCCCTCCTCGCCGCCCGCCCCGCCGGCCGCCCCGACGACCTGCACGGCGACCGCGCTGATCGTGGGCGAGCTGATCCCGCTCACCGGCCCGAACGCCGAAGAGATCAAACCCAACCCGTGACCCCGTCCACCGCGCCCCCCGCGCCCGTCCTCAAGAAGGAGCCGACCGTCCCATGAGCATCGTCCAGCACGTAGACGACACCCTGGAGCGCGAACTGCGCGCCGGCCCGCTGAGCGGAGTGAACGCGGAGATCGCGTTCGAGACACCCAACTCCGACTGGGCCGCCCGGCGTTCCGGACTGTGCGTGAACCTCTTCCTGCACGGCATCGAGGAGGACACGACGAAGCGGCAGTCGGGCGACACCAACATCATCGATGAGAACGGCGTCGTCGTCGGCCGCAGCAAGCCGGCCCGGTCCTTCCGGCTGGGGTACGCCATGACGGTGTGGGGCCACAGCCCGCGGGACGAGCACCGGCTGCTGGGTACCTTGCTGGAGTGGTGCGTGGCCACCGAGCGGCTGACGCCGGCCCCGTCCGTGCACCCCGGCACCCCGCTCGAGGAGCGACCGCTCCTCGCGCTGCGCGAGGTCCCCGACGGAGCCGAGTCTCCCGCCGCGAAGCTCTGGTCGGGCCTGGGAACTCCGGCCCGGCCCGTCCTCGACCTGCTGGTGACCGTGCCCGTCGGCCGCCCGGACACGCAGGTCACGACCAAACCGATCCGGGGGTTCGGCCTGCGGGCCGCCGCGCTCGATCCGCCGGTCGTGCCGCCGGAGCCGCCGCACCGCCCGCCCCGGCCCCGGGGCACTGTCCGGCCCCGGCGCAACGTGGAGGAGATCAGCCGGAAGTCCTCCAGTGGATACACACCGTCATCTTCTGCCCCACACGCGGAGAAAACCGGCACCTAGATTGAATCCCGGCACCTTCGGGATTCTCGGATCATGGGCGAGGCGGGCAGGACAGTGCGGCAGTTGTGCGAGGCGGCGTGGCAGTTCACCGGCCCGGGAACGGGGACGGGGACTGGGACTGGGAATGGGACTGGGACGGGTCCAGTACCGGGCCACTGGGTCGCACCGACCTTCGCGGTGCGCGCCGCCGGAGTCCCGGCCGCGGAGCTGACCGCGCTGCGCGCGACCCGCACGTGGGCCGCGGTCGACTCCCTCGTACCGGCGCACCGCTGGCTCGCCGAGGAGGGGCGGCGGCTGTCCGCACTGCTCCCCCGGCCGTCCGACCGTGCCGTTGCCACCGGCGGGCTGCGGCCCGCCGTCGCCGCGGTCCGCTCGGCGCTGGCAGGGCTGGTGCCACCGGGCGAATGGGTGTGGGACCAGCGGGTGTGGGAGGCGCTGCCCGGGGAGGTGTGCGAACGCATCGAGCGATGGCTCGGCGAACTGGAGCGCTACCGCCTCTGCGCGGCCGAACTCGCCGGAATCCACGCCGCCGAGGCCCCCGCCACGACGGCCGCGCTGCGCACCGCGGTCGGCGGCCGCACCTTCCGGCGCGGCCTGGTCCAGGGCAGCCCCGAGGTCTTCGAACAGCTCGACCGCTGGCTCCAGGACCCGGCGGCGATACCTGGTGACGCCGAGCTACGCCTACTGGTCCGCCAGGTGGCCCGTGCGGCCACCCGCCCGGGCCGGTACTCGACCTTCACCGTGACGGCGGCCGGCACCTTCCGCCGGGGACCGCACGGGGACACCCCGACGGGCCGGCAGTCCGGCAACCGCCCCGACCTCAGCCGGCCCGACGACGACCGGCTGGACCTCGGCCGGCCCGACCTCGACGTGCCCGGCGGCGCCGCCCGGGGGGTCGTCGAGCCCAGTGTGTGGATGCTCCGGCAGCTCGGCTGGCAGCTCGCCACGCGGCCCGAGCTGGCCCCGCGGCTCGGCGTGCGGGTCAACCCGAGCGCCGTGGAGGAGGACGGCCACCTGTGGTTCCTCAGTTCCGAGACGGGTGAGCCCGTCTCCCGGACACCGGCCGACGAGGCCGTACGGAGCTGCCTGCGGCTGGTGCGCGAAGCACCCGGCGGGGCGACCCTCGGCGGGCTGCGGGCCGATCTGCTGGCCCTGGGCGGGCGGACCCCGCAGCAGGCCGATGCGCTCGTCGACGCGCTGGCGGCCGTGGGCCTGCTGGAACTGCGGTTGCCCTTCGCCGACCAGGCCCCCGACCAGTTGGGCGGGTTGCTCGCCTGGGCCGGGCCGACGGGCGGCCGGCCGTCGGCCGCGGGAAGCACCGCCGCCGCCGGAGGCCGCGGCGTCGCCGCCCCGCTGCGCGAACTGCGCCGGCAGCTGAGGGCGTACGAGGCCGCCGACAGCCCCGCCGAACGGGCCGCCGCCCGCTCCGCCGCGCGGGCCGTGCTGCGCAGCCCCGAACTCGCGCCGGCCCCCGGCGGGCCCGTCCGGACCCCCGCCCGGCTCCGGACCCGGACCCGGACCGCCGCGCGCACCACCTTCCACGAGAACCTGCTGTCCGACACCGCCGTGGAACTGTCCTGGGAGCGGTGGCGGCCGGTCTGCGAGGACCTTCAGACCGTGCGCCGCCTCGCCGGGCTCTTCGACGCCGACCTGCCGCTCAAGCTGGCGCTGGCCTCGGTGCTGCGCGACCGGTTCCCCGACGGGCTCCCGCTGCTGTCGTTCTACCGCTACGTCCAGCAGTCCGCGCACGCCGTGCACGCTCCGGCGCCCGGCCGGATCGGGGCGGCCGAGCTGCGGTCCCTGCTCGCCGGGCCACCGGCGCCGGACGCCGGCCCCGGTGCCGGTCCGGCCGGCAGCGCGCTCGGCCCGCTCCGGCAGCTCGCGCTGCTGCGGGCCCGCGCCCTGGACCTCCTCGGCGACGGGCCGCGCGGCGCGGGCCGGCCGGGCGACGCGGCGCCGATGCGGGTCGAAGCTGAGCGGCTGGAGGCGCTGTTGGCGGCGCTGCCCGCCCATGTGCGCGCGCCCGAGTCCCTGACCTGCCTCGTCCAGCCGCTGGAAGCCGATCCGACCGGCGAGCCCGCGCCCCGCACCCCGTACGGCCACGCCCAGAGGCTCGTCCTCGCGGGCCTCGGCACCGGGTTCGGCGCGGGCCGGGCCCGGTACGACCGGCTGCGCGCCCAGGACGCGGCCCGGCGCGGCAGCGGCGACCGGGCCGACGCGCCCGCGCCCCGGCCCCGTTACACCGCCACCGCGCCGGGCCGCGTCTACGCCGAGACCGACGGAGTCTTCGGCTCGAACCTCAACCTGCGGGCCCCCGGCGTGGCCCACCGCATCGACTACCCGTTCACGACCACCGGCGCCGACTGCCCCGAGGACCGGCGGATCCAGCTCACCGACCTGCGCGCGGCCCTCGACCCGGACACCGGGCTGCCGGTGCTGCGCTCGGCGCGCCTGGACTCGGTCGTGGTCCCGTTGCACCTGGGCAACATGGCCGTGCTGCTGCTGCCGCCCGCGCTGCGGTTCCTGGTCCGCGGCTTCGGCGTGCACGGGGCGCCGGACCGGCTGCCGTGGGACGCCCCGGGCCCGCTGACCACGGCCGACGCGGTGGGGTTCCAGCCGCGCGTCGAGCTGGGCCTGCTGACGCTGCGCCGGGCCGCCTGGCGGCTGCCCGCCCGGTTGTTCCCGGTCCGTCGGCCCACCGAGCCCGAGCACACCTACCTGGTGCGGCTGGCCGCCTGGCTGGACGAGCACGGGCTGCCGCGGGAGTTCTTCGCCCGGGTGGTGCCGGACGGAGGCGGGGAGGCGGGTACCCGCCCGCTGTACGTGGACGTGGCCGTACGGCCGCTGCTGGCCTCGTTCACCCGCTCACTGCCGTGCGGGACCCGGGCCGCGGACGCGGTCCTCGTCCTCCAGGAGGCGCTGCCCGCCCCGGAGGGGCAGAGCAGGGTGACCGAGTACGCCCTGGAGATCAACGGACCGGAGGTGCGATGTGGTGAGTAACAGTCAACACACGGGGCACAAGGGCCCCCTGCCCAGCCGGGGCTGGGCCGCCGCCGACGACTGGGTGAGCCTGCACGTCTACCACTGGGGCGACCAGGACCTGCTGCTGTCCCGGGCCGTGACCCCGTTGGTGCGCGGGCTGGAGGAGGCCGGGCTGCTGCGCGGCTGGTTCTTCCAGCGCTCCTGGGAGGGCGGACCGCACGTACGGCTGCGGCTGCTGCCCGCCCACCCCGTGCAGAGCGGCGCCGTGCGCCGCGCCGCCGAGGGGCGGCTGTCCGCGCACCTGGCCGCGCATCCCACGGCGGCCCCCGTCACGGCCTCCTCGTACGCCGCCTCGGTCACTGCGTACGCCCGCGCGCACGGGCTGAACGCCACCGCCCGGTCGGTACGGGCCGCGGACACCCTGGAGGAGGTCCCGTACGTCCGCGAGCCGGACTGGTACGGCCACGGCGAGGCGGTCACGGCCGTCGAGCGGCACTTCGCCCAGTCCAGCAACCTGGCGCTGTCCCTGCTGTCGGGGACCGCCGCCCGGCCGGCCCGGATGAACGTGGTGCTCGCGCACCTGACGATGGCGCTCGCCGCGTCGGGGCTGAGCATCGTCGACTGCGCCCGGCTGACGGACCCCCAGGTGATACTGGCGCGCCCGCGCCCGTCCGAGCGGCGCCGGATCGCGAGCGAGGCCCAGGCCACCTACCGGGCCCGGGGCGCGAGCCTGCGCGAGCAGACCCGCCGGCTGTGGTCCCCGGGCACCGCCCCGCGGAGCACCGGCCCGGCCGCCGCCTGGTCGCACTCGGTACGGACCCTGGCCGCGCGGCTGACGGCGCTGGCCGCCGAGGGCTCGTACGCGCCCGCCGGCCTGGCGGACCTGTACCCGGACTCGGCCTGGCCGGGCCCCCGCCGCCGCCCGGACGCGGCGATAGCCGCGCACCACGCACTCAACGGCGCCGCGCACCAGTTCGCGAACCGGGTCGGCATCGGCCGCCGCCAGGAAACGTACCTGCGCCTCCTCCTGGCCCAGACCCTCCACGACCTGGCCCGCCCGGGCGGGCCGCACCGGGTCTGAGGCAGGGCCGCGCCGACTGTCGACCTTTGGCACCTGGCTGTCCTCGAAATATGCGGGGCCGCGCGCCCGCCCCTTCATAGGTTGGCGGTGCCATGTGACAGGTCTCCCTCCGCTTTCGCGGTCCGAAGCTAGGACAGCCACGACATGACCCTCGGTCCCTACGCCCCCGCGCATTCGTCCCCCGGCCCGGAGCGCAGGCGCGTCCAACGCCCCGTCCTCCCGTCCGCGCCGAGCAGTTCCGTACCGACGGGGGCGGAAGCGGCCCTGGGGGCCTGGGCGGAGCCCCGGGCAACACCCACCGCACCGCTGGCAGCGGCAGAGGATTTTGATCCGGCACCGGAACTCTCCCTCGACGCCGGCCAGCCCCACGACTTCGCCCAGGCGGACACGGCCAACAGGCGGGAGCTCGCGGCGGACCTGGACCGCCCGGCGCCCGGACCGGAGGGCCCCGCCGAAGTCACGCCGGAAGTCTCCCGCCGTGACGCGGAAGCCGCCGGCTCCGCCCTCACCGACGCGCTCCAGGGCGGCGAGAGCGACCCGTTCCAGAGCATGTCCCGGATCGCCACCACCACCTCGAAGCCGGCACTGAAGGATCTGCGCAGGGCCAACGCCTACCACCTGGTCAAGGGCCTCGCGGCCGGGTCCGGGCTCCCCTGCCACGTCCTGTCCTACGATCCGGAGTTCGAGGGCGTGGGCCGGATGGCCGTCGCCCTGGGTGACATCGAGACCGCCACCCACGTCTGCGTCCTGGTCCCCGGCATGGGCAGCGATCCTTCGAACTTCGACGAACTCGTCCGCCGCACCCGCACCGTCTACGACGAATGCGGAAGGGTCGGCCCCGCGGCGAAGGTGGCCGTCATCGCCTGGCAGGGCTACAAGGCTCCCCGCGACATCCGCGCGGGCAAGGGCGAGGTGGGCAACGACCAGCCCGCCAAGGACGGCTCCCGGCTCCTCAACATCGACCTCGCCCACTGGCGCGCCCTGTGGAAGAACAGCACCGCCCGCAAGAGCGCCGGCTTGCGGGCACAACCCGAGATCACCGTCAACGGGTTCAGTTACGGAAGCGTCGTGGCCGGTTACGCCCTCATGCGGCGCACCGAGCACGGCGGCATCACCGACGGGGCCAAGGGCGCTCTGACCGGTACCACCCGGGAAGCCCTTCGCCAGTTCGTCTCCCTGTTTCCTCCCACCGCCGTCGCCAAGAAGCGGATGCAGGGCGGCACCTGGACACAAGCGGTGACCGAAGGCGCAAAGAAGACACTGCCCATCGCCGAGCTCGCCGCGGACCCCTCTCTGCTCTCGGCCGCCGCGTACGCGTACGCCCCCGCGAAGGCGACCGTGATGCGCTCCGTCAACCAGGCCCGCGCCGCCTACAAGAGCGAGCCCCTCGGCGGCGGAGAAGCCGATTACCTCGTCCTCTTCGGCAGCCCCGGCACCGGCCGCCGCGCCCAGCACCTCAACATCCCCGCCACCCGCATCTTCGCCGCCGCCCACAAGCACGACACCATCAGCCAGCTGAACTACTTCAGCATCGACCCCACCCACTCCAAGTACGACAACTTCACCGGCAGGGTCACCCGCCTCAAGTCCGAGTACATCCCCGACCCCACCCTCAGCTGGAAGGAAAAGCGGGAACGGGCCCACACGAGCTACTACGACGCGGCCACCGAGACCCAGCCCGCTCGGGAGTCCCTCACCAACCTCGCCCGCATCGTCACCGGGAACCGCCACAAGGTCACCACCAAGAACAAGCGGTCCGGCTTCATCGTCGAAGGCCACAAGAGCCTGTTCGCCCGCCCCTTCACCAACCCCCCGACCAACTCCCCGCTGCCGGTGAAGGCCACTGCCAAGAAGACCACGAAAGCCGGGGGCGCCACGGTCCTGAAGCGCAACCGCCGAAGCCTGCGGGGCGAATCCGCCATGCTTCCCGCTCAGGAGACCGGGATGTGCTACCCCGGATTCCCGAAGCTGACCGGCGACAGTGATTTCTCCCGGATGATGCTGGAGGGCAGAGGCAAGGGGAAGTTTTCCGTCGCCAATGGCATCGGGTTCTTCACCTCGGAATTCATGGATATCCTCACGGACGGCGACGAAGTACACCTCAAGTCCAGGCTGGATCCCCTCGATGGCGTCAACAAGCGGAGGGTCCTCGTATCCGAGCACCACGACGATGGCTCCGTTGATTTCCACTTCGAGGACATCGACCAATGGGCCGACCCTACGAAGATCCTGACGCACGGGAAACCAAATTTCATTATCGTAGCCCTGATATCTGACACATGGCACGGCCCGATGAACGACCTCGACATGGGCAGCATGTCGTACGACTGGCTCTTCGCCGAGGTGACGGACGAGCTCTGGAACTCCTTCCCGGCCGCCGCCACCGATTTCGACGATCTCAACAAGATAATGCGTCGAAACGAGACGGAGTTCACAATCGGCCGCTCCGCAGCGGCCACGAAACAAACGATCGATGCAGTCAGAAAGCACACCCAGCGGTCGACGGAACAGACATATTCCGATGAGAACTACGCCAACGCGCTCGCCGAGGGACGAAGTCTGAAGGTCTTCGGCAGTGCCCGCTCAAAGACAGGTCAGCACTTCAATTCTGGCGAAGTCTACCTCGTCGACGCCGGCACGTCGGGAATGAAAATCGAGACGAAGACCGGCTCGGGTAAAGCATTCGCCTTGAATGATCCCGCCTGTTCGTTCTTGCACCTTCCACCGGCATCCGATTTCAAGAAGACTCCCATCGGGGGGAGGGTGAAGTGCCCGCCACCCCTCTCCACATCGGGTGACCGCCTTCCCATACTGGCCCTGTTCGGCGATCACAGGCTCATCGGCATCATCCCGATGGATAACAAATGGCATTCGATCACCTTTGACACGAAGAGTCTGATCGAGGCCGGACAGAGCATTTTCGGCGCCATCGTGACCAGCCGTTCCGAAGCAAGCGCCCTGCCTCCCGGTATCCGAGGTGAGAAACTCCTCCCGTATTCCGCCGACATCAGGTCCGACGAAAACGACCAGATAGCCGTGACGGAGAAATGGTTCACCGAACTGGAGCACGGCCCGAACCCCATGGTCGACGCTTCCTTCGACTGGAGGGGTCTAGCCCGTTCCACCGATCCCACCCTCGCGGTTCTCAAGGACCTGGGGATTCCCGACGAATCAGTACCGGTCGCCAAGGTGATGCTGAAGACGATCGAAACCGCGGAGAAGACACCACTCACCGATGCCGCGGCCAAGGCCATGGCCGCGAGTCGCGAGTACGTGGGCTCGATCAACCGCGTGAGGCCGTTCCATCGTCACGTACACCCGACCAAGTATGCGGATGGACGGATTCCGCTCGACACAGAGGTAATTGAAGACCTCAAGACGCTGAATCCCGACGCCTGGACAGTCAGTTACCGAAAGGAGTGGGCGAAGGCAAAGCTGGCCGTCAGCAACGCCCAACAGGATTTCGACAAGGCTGTCGTCCTCCTCAACAGCGAGCTGAAGACAAGCGCCAACAGGGCCGGGGCCGGGGTAAGGACCGACGACATCTCGGTTCCGACCAAGAGTCCGTCAAGGGCTTTCAACAGTGCATTCATGGTCCTACTTGCCGCAAACCTCGGGATATCCATATTCGGCGGTGGCATAGCAGAGGGAGACACCCTTCACCATGCCGTGGCGGCAGGATCGAGCATCGCAGTCGCCATGCCGCTCATCGAAAACTCCCTGACCGCACTGGGCAAGACCGCGGCGGCCGGGAAGGTCGCCAAGGCCGCGCCGGTCGTGTCTCTCGTCGCGAACGTCCTGTCACTCTCCAACAACCTACGAGCCGACGTTATCGACGGGTGGGCCGTATCCTTCGACCTCATGGGCATCTCTGCAGACGTCCTGGCACTCCTTGCCCTGAAGTTTGCCGCCCTGTCTCCCCTGGCCACGGGGCTGGGCATGGCCCTCGCCATTCCGAGCATCGCTTACATGCTCTATCACTGGGGAAATAAACTCCCTCACCCCGATGATTTTGCGCAGGCTCTCGGCAGCAAACTGGTGGCCGGGGTCACCACTTCGCTGGAGGACCACAGGGTCAATCTTCATCAAGTGCTGAAGGGCACGGGATGCTCGGATCGCGACATCGCGGGACTGTGGAACAGCACCGAGCGGTCACGCACGTCGAAGGCCCTCATCGAAAACTTCAACAAGCAGGTCACCTCGTCACCCGTCACCAGTGGGCTTTCACTGGCCAACCAGAGCGATATCCAGGACCAAATAGAAGCGGTCGTTCCCAACCGTTCGGGATACCCGGCCTCCGTGCGATTCCGAGTTCCGGAAAGGGTCCTGCTGAAGCTCTACGATGAACTCACAAAGTACTGCATCAACAAGATGCAGAACACTTCGCCCGACGCATTGAATCGGCTGTCGTTCTCCTTCAGGGGATGGCTGGCAACCCACGAAGGGCAGCGATGGGTGGCGGAGTACCGGAGGAGCTACATAAAGCCGGGGGTCGTGGGTCTCTGAGACCGTTTTTCATCTGCTGCGTCCCGTTGTTGAGGCGCTTCGTTGAGCCCGCCCTTCGGCTCCCGCCCGTGCGGGTGGAGCCGAAGGGCGGGCGTCGGGAGGATCATCTCCACCGACACGCTCCGCCCGACCGCTCGTGCGGCACTCCCCGTAGACCGTCGGCCCGGCCCGGCGCCGACGGCAGCCGTTGTCGGCGGCCTACGGGGCCAGGAGCCCCGCGATCGCGTGCTTCATGGCAGGCGGGCACGTCGGCCAACCCCGAGACGATCAGGCGGACGTCCCGCCCCAGTTCGGGGGGACTCGCTCCAGACCTCCGCACTCCTCGTGAGCACGGCGGCCAGCAGATCGCCCTCGTACATCTCGCCTTCCGCCAGTGGGGCGACCTGAAGGACCTCCACCGCCAAGGGCAGGAGATGGGCAAGGCCGACGTCTTGCCCGATCAACAACCGCAGGTCCTCGACCGACAACCCGCCGATCGGCTTGCGCCGAAGCTCGCGCACGGTCGCCATCAGCCGGGTTTCGCCGTCCGACGGGGCCGACCAGCGGTCACGCTCAAGCTCCTCAAGGGAACGGTCACGGTTTACGGGTCGAGTCACCGGCCGATCGTCCCATGTCAGATCTCACACACGGTCTGAGAAATCGAAGAGGCGGCCCAGTTTGGTGTATTCCGTCTCGATGCCGGCGAGGAGGTCCTCGGCGGTGACCTTGCGGCCTGCCGCCACCGCTTCGAAGGCCGCGCTCTCGACGCAGGCGCGGATGCTGCCGCCCGCCAGGTCGTAGGCCTGGGCGAGGGTGTCGATCGGGAGGTCGTCGGGGGCCGAGGTGCCGAGCAGGGAGCGCCACAGGCGGGCGCGGACGTCCGGGCCGGGGCTCTCGAAGTGGACGACCTCGTCGAAGCGGCGGGTGAAGGCCGAGTCGATGTTGGAGCGGAGGTTGGTGGTGAGGATGGCCAGCCCGTTGAAGGCCTCCAGGCGTTGTAGGAGGTAGCCGCTCTGCATGTTGGCGTGCCGGTCGTTGGAGCCCTTGACCTCGCCGCGTTTCGCGAACATCGAGTCGGCCTCGTCGAAGAGGACGACGGCGTCGAGCGTTTCGGCTGCGGAGAAGACCCGTTCGAGGTTCTTCTCCGTCTCGCCGATGTACTTCGAGACGATCGACGGCAGGCTGATGACGTAGAGGTCCAGGCCCAGCTCGCAGGCCAGCGCCTCGGCGGCCATGGTCTTGCCGGTACCGGACTCGCCCGCGAAGAGGGCGGCAGTGCCCTGGCCGCGGCCGCCGCCCCGGCGCATGCCCCAGTCCTGGAAGACCTCCTCCCGGTGGCGGACCCGGGCGACCAGCATGTCCAGGCGGCGGCGCACGGCCCCCGGCAGGACCAGGTCCTCCCAGCCCACCGCGGGCTCGATGTGCCGGGCCAGAGCACCGAGTTCTGCGGCCGACCGCAGCCGGGCCGCGGCCCGTACCTCGGGCATGGCGGGGGTGGCGGCGCGCAGGGCGCAGCCGCGGTGCACGCGCTCCACGGCGGCGGAGGCGGCGGAGCCGAGCTGGTCGCGGGGGTGGCGTGCCGCGGCGGAGCGCAGGTCGGTCTCGTCGGGCATCGGCGCGTCCCACTCGTACGCGGACCAGGGCTGGGCCCCGTAGAGCAGCAGCGGCGGCTGCGCCGCGTCCAGGCGGGCGGCAACGCCGCGCAGCAGGTCGACGCGTTCGGGGGTGGCGGTTCCGGGCGGCGGTACGGGCAGCAGTACGGCGGCGCCCAGCAGCCGGGCCTCGAGCGCGGTCCGTTCGGCCAGCAGCGCGGGCGCGGTGTCGGTGGCGGCGGCGAGGAACGCCTCCGGGTCGAGGAGCAGGGGTACGAGCCCACGCGCGGCGAGCGCTCCGCAGGCGGCGGGGAGGGCTTCGCCGCGGATGCCCTGGCGCAGGTAGCGGGTGCGGCCGGGGTCGGTGGCGAGCGCTTCGTGGAGCGCGGCGAGGCGGTCGGGGTCGGCTCCGTGGGCGGCTTCGGGGTGCGGGGGCAGCACCCGCAGCCAGGCGGCGCCGCCGGCTCCGGGGCCGCCGTCGCGGCCGGCGAGGAAGTCGACGAGGCGGCCGGGGACGTTGAGCAGCCGGTCGGGGAAGGCCTCGGCGGCGTCCTCGTAGGAGAGCAGGCCCGCCTCGAGCAGGGGTGAGCCGGGCCGCAGCAGGCCGGCCGCGATGGCCTCGGGCACGGTGATGCCGTGGGTGGAGAGGGCGACGGCGACGGTGGGACGGGAGGAGGTCCGCCCGCTCAGGAACCGGAACGCGGTGCCGCAGACGGGGTTGATCTCCGGGAGGAGGCAGGTGAGCAGGATGTCGGTCTCGCGCTCGGTGAGGCCGAACTCGCGAACCAGCCGGGCCAGCCGGTCGCCCTGCCCGTCGAGTTCCGTCAGTTGCCCTGCGTCGGGCCATCGGGGTGCGGCCGATGTGGCTCGGGGGCCGTCCGGGGAACCGTGCTCGTCGTCCGGCTCCGGATCGTCGAGGCCGTCCGGACCGCAGCCCGGGTCCGTCGGATCGCCGGACTCGTGGCGCAGGTAGAGCCGCCGCAGTCGCTCCTCCACGACGTCGAGGCGCTGCCCGAACAGGGGCGTGGGGGTGGGGGTGGGCGTCGGCGTCATGCGGGGGCGGTTTCCTTCGCTGCGCGGGGCGGGGCCGCGGGGCGCGGGATGCACCGCCCCGGGGCCGCGGGCCGGACCGGCCCACTTCGACCCTAGGCAGGGGCGGGTGGCGCGGCCGTCGGCCCGGGTGGACGGTTCCCGGCGAAGGTTGACAACGCGTGGAGGTGACCGCGGTGGCCACGGTGGCCGAGGCGACCGCGGCTCCCGTCAGCCGCCGATCATCACCGTGGGCAGGCCGGCGACGACGACTCCGCCGTGTGCGGTGGTGTCCCCCATGCGTGCGGCCGGCCGGCCGCCGATCAGGACCGTCGCGCTCCCCTTGACGATGCTGTCCGGGGGGCCCACGCAGGTGCACATGTTGCCGACCGCGGCGGCGGGCAGGCCGCCGATGAGCACGTTCACCGCGCCCGGCGGCATGACCGGGCCGCCGACGTGCGGGACAGGCGGTACGGCGGGCGACTGCATGGGGCAGGTGTGCATGTCACCCACCCGTGCTGCTGGGGGCATGGGCGCGGCTCCTTGGCTCGGCTTGCCGGGGTACGGGTTCGTCAGGACCGAACGTACGTCGTGCCCGACGGGACGCCAGTGGACCGGAGAGGACCGGGTGTCCCCGATGGATGACACCCGGTCCTCTCCGGCGGCGGCGTCGGCGGTCACTTGCCGAGCTGCCACTCCTTCTTGTACTGGGAGACGGCCTTGGAGAAGTCGTACTTCTCCTGCTTGGCCCCGCTGCAGCCGCTGTCGAACTGGACGGCGCCGCCCGCGCACTGCTGGTCGCGGCCTACCGACCACATCGACAGCATGCCGATGTTCTTCTCGGCCGCGAACTTCTGGATCTTGTTCATGTCGGCGACGGTGACCACGCCCTTGTCGCCGACGCCCTGGCCGCCGTCGCCGTTGTTCTTGCCGATGTTCGGCGTGATGCCGACCATCCGCCACAGGTCCGCGTCGGACTTGTTCGGGAAGAACTCCTTCAGCTGCTTGTGCAGGCCCTCGCCCGCCGAGATGACGGCGTCCCCGTACTTGCCCATGTCGGGCACGGACTGACCCATCATCATGGCCATCACGTTGACGACGTCGGGCTGGGCGCCCGCGTCCGTGAAGGACTTCAGCACGTTCTTGCCGTCCTGGACCAGTCCCGTGGCCAGGCTCGGCAGGGTCAGCGAGACGTGCAGCTGCTTGCCGTTCCTCTTCGCGTTCTCCTGGAGGATCTTCACGGCCTCGGCGCGCCGCTTGTTGGCGGCCGCGTTGGTCTGGATGGAGCCCTCGACATCGAAGTCGATCTTGTTGATCGCGTAGCGGTCGATGACTCCCTGGTAGGTCTTGGCCAGCTCCTGCGCGGACTTGTGGTCCACGGCCAGCTCGTGGCCGTTCTCGCCGCCGAAGGAGACCGCCACGTCACCGCCCGACGCGCGCAGCTCGGCGATCGACTTGGCGAGGTGCTGGCTGGGGGTGATGGCGTCGCTGCCCCAGCGCGGGAGCCCCTTGCCCTGGCTGTCGCCGACGATGAAGCCGAGGACGAACTGCTTGACCCCGGTGTCCTTGGAGATCTGCGCGAGGTCGGGCACCGGGTAGGCGGCGGCGTCGATGAACGGGCTCGCGCCGCGCCAGGCGGCCGCGGGCTTGCCCGCGTCCACCGGGGGACGCCCGTCGGGGCCGGGCTGGGTGGTGGCCACGGACACCTTCGCCGAGGCGCCCGCCTTCAGGGCCCCCTTGCCGGTGATCTGGAGCCGCTTCTGCTCCTTCTGCGCGGAGACGTTCCCGTCGCCCCAGGAGTCGCCCGGCAGCAGCCACGCTTCCAGGCCGTAGAGGGCGGACCAGGAGGCGATGTCCTTGGTCCCGGTGTTGGTGATCGTGAAGTCCAGCTGCCCGGAGGTGCCCCAGTCCTTGAACTCGGCCGTCAGCTTCAGCCCCTTGTCCGAGACCCAGCTCTCGCCGGGCTTCAGCCCGCCCGGGTCCGGGGTGGGCGTCGGCGTGGGAGTGGGCGGCGTCGGGGTCGGCGTCGGAGGCGTGGGGGTCGGCGGGACCGGCGGCTTGGAGCCGCTGTCGCCGTCCTTCCAGGAGGCACCTTGGGCGTCGACGGCCTTGCCGTTGAGCTTGAAGTTCTTCAGCTCGTACGAGGACTGCTTGCCGCCGAGGTCGACGCCGAAGGTGAACTCGCCGCCCTGGTACGCGTCGCCCGTGACCGTGACGTGGCGGCCGGAGATCTCGGTCTTGCCGGTGTAGACCTGCGGCATCGGGCCGGACGGGACCTCGAACTCCAGCTTCCAGCCGGGCTCCGCCCCGGGGATCTTGACGCTGCCGCTGAGCCACCAGGTGGTTCCGGTGAGGCTTACGTTGACCGCCTGCCCGGAGGAGGCGGAGGCGTTGGTGAAGGCGTCGGTGGCGTAGACGGAGACGGGGACCATGAGTCCGGCGGTGGCCAGTCCTGTGGCGAGGGCTATGCCGGTGCGCTTGCGCATGCGGTTCAGCTTTCCGATGAGGGGGTGGGGGGAAAGGTGGGGGGACGGGGGAGAAAACGGGGAATGGGGCTGGGCCGGGGGCCGTTCAGCGGCGGGACGCGCGGCGGCGCACGGCGGCCGAGGCGACGCAGGCTCCGCCGATGGCGAGGGCTGCGACCGCGCCGAGCACGATCCGGGAGTCGGCGCTGCCGCCGGTTGCGGCGAGCCGACCGCTCACGTCCTCGGGCTGGGCGGTGGAGGAGGCCTTGCCGGGCGGCGCCGACGGCGTGGCCGAGGGCTTGTCCCCGGCGCCGCCCTTGCCGCCGGCACCGCCCGTACCGCCGGCGGGCGAGCCCGTCGCGGGCGTGGACGGCTGGGGCGGGACGGGGGTGGGCCTGGGCGCCGGCGGGATCGGCTGGGCGGTCCCACCGCCACCACCCCCGCCACCACCGGTGGCGGGCAGGCAGCCGGCGAAGGTCATCTGGTGCGTCTCCGCACCGGGCACCGAGGTGAGCCGTTTGGCGATGACGCCGCCGTTGACGTGGCCCGGCCCCGCGCCCTTCCCGCCGAGCTCCACCGCCGCGTCGGGGGCGAGGAGGGTCCCCGGCCACGAGGCGTGGTTCTTCTTGACCGAGGTGGCCTGGGGGAAGTTCCACAGCAGCTTGGATCGGACGTCCTTGAACTTCGCGGAGCCGGCGGCGTAGTCGTCGAGGACGAACTCGCCGGTCTGCGGGTCCCACAGCTCCACCCCGTACAGGGGCGAGCCGATCATGTCGTACGAGCTGCCCAGGACGTTGACGAGCGTCGTGGAGCCGGCGGGCACCTTGAGGGAGATCCGGTCGGTCTGCTGGAGGTCGGAGGCGTCGACGGAGAAGACGTTCAGCTCGGCGTCCGCGCCGGTCAGCAGGAGTGCCTTGCCTCCTTCGGGGCGGGCCACCGTGCCGTTGCCCCGGACCTGGGCCCAGGAGCGGGAGGCGCTGCGCAGGGCGGCGAACTCCTTGGCGAAGTCGACGGGCGAGGAGCCCTTGGCGTGTCGGCCGTCGACGGCGAAGCCGCCGCGGCGGCTGGTGTCCTTCAGCTCCCGGTAGACGCCCTCTCCCTTGGAGATGACGACCTGGTTGGCGTTCAGCCTGCCGCCGACGACGAGGGACTTGCCGCCGGGCAGGGCGCCGAGTTCGCCCGGGGAGAGCTTGTCGCCGACGGAGAAGCCGTGGCCGCTCGCGCTGTCGCCGAACTTCGCCTCGCCGCCGACGGCGACGGCCCCCTCGGAGTCGGAGTACCGGGTGGAGTCGCCCTCGACGAACTCGGCGTACGCACCCGCGGCCCCCAGGGGGTTGCCGTCGCCGCACCGTGGCGCCGCGGAGGCGGGGGCTGCGGGAAGCAGAGCCAGCGAACCGGCGGCGGCTCCGGCGACGGCGAGGACTGCGGACGTGCGCATGCGACAACTCCCGATCAGACAGGGGAAGTAGGGGGATTGGGGTGGTTGGTTCCGACCCTCCCCCACGCACGAACACAACGTCAATTACCGATATTTATGAACAATTCAGACATCGACCCCTTAAGTTCCTTAAGTAGATCTAAAGGGTGATCAACATCACTCCCGACCGCCGCTCCCACTCGCCGAAGAGGCCGAATCCTGATAACAGTTGATCCGAATGTCCGATCCTCCCGTTTCCTTCCTCCTCCCCCAACACACAGAAGGGACCGCGCGCATGGGCGCAGGCGTCCTCATCGTCGACGATCAGCCGATCACCCGCTCCGGACTCACCTGCATCATCGAGTCCCTGCCGGGATACCGGGTCGCGGCCGAGGCCGAGGACGGCACCCAGGTGGTGGCGAAGGTCCGGGAGCACGACGTCGACCTGGTCCTGATGGACCTGCGGATGCCGCGCGTCGACGGGGTGGAGGCGACCCGGCGGCTGATGGGGATGGACGACCCGCCGCCCGTCATCGCGATGACGACCTTCGCCGTCGACGAGCACGCACTGGAGGCCCTGGAAGCGGGCGCCCGAGGTTTCGTGATGAAGGACATCCGCCCCGAGGAACTGCACTTCGCGATGGAGAGCGTCATGAACGGCGGCAGCCTGGTCTCCACCGAGATGCTCGGCTTCCTGGTCACCCAGGCCTCCCGGGGCTCGGCTGCCGCCGCGCGGCCGCACCACCGGCAAGAACTCCTGGCACGCCTCAGCGAGTCCGAGCACCGCGTACTGGCCCTGGTCGGGGCGGGCCTGAGCAACGCGCAGATCGCGGGCCGACTCTACCTCTCGGTGTCCAGCGTGAAGGCGCACGTCTCCCGCGTGCTGCAGAAGCTGGCCCTGGAGAACCGCACCCAGGCGGCAGTCCTGGCGCACGAGCTCGGCCTGCCGGCCGACTGAGCTGCGCGTCCCGAGCCGCCGGTAAGGGACGACGGTACGGGACGACGGGCGCCCCCGTCCCGGGGCGGGACGGGGGCCGGCGGACGGTCGTCAGCAGGGGCGGATGTGGAAGACGGGGTCCCAGTTGGCCGTGCCGGTGTCCTTGGCCACGTTCGACCAGCGCTCGCTGCCGTCGTGGTTGTAGAAGCGGGCCCGGGTGCCGGAGGTCTGGTTGTTGTTGAAGGTGCCGTTGCCGACACCGTCGAAGTTGTAGTAGCCGCACCGGTAGTAGTCATAGTTGACGCCGCGGCCGTCGACGATGCACAGGTGGCCGTTGTTGCAGGCCAGGGCCGCGTCCGGAGCGGCCAGGTCGCGGGTTTCGGTCCGGCCCGGGACGGCGAGGACCATGCTGCCGCCGGCGGTGGTGAGCTTGTTCGCGGAAACCTGGCGGGCCTGCGGGTCCTTGGCGAGGACGGCGTCGACCTGCTGCTGGAGTTGTCCTGCCTGGACGTCGGTGAGTCCGGCGGCCCGCACTTGCGTGCCGTAGGCACTCTGCTGGGCGGTCGGAATGGTGGCGGTCGAGGCGTGGGCGGACAGGACGGGCCCCGCTAACAGGGCCGCGGCCGCGGCCGTGATCGCCAGGGTCTTGCGCGCTGACATGGTGGTACCCCTCTGCTTCGGCGACCGGAGGGCCGCCCGCTCGTGACGGGCGACCTGCTGTCGCGGTCCATCCTTTCGAAGGCCGCGCCACCCATGAAGGGCGGAATCGGTCGTGATACCACTCTTTCGCGCTTAACCCCCATATCTCCCGACCTCATCCGCCCCAGGCGTCTCGCACGCCCGTACGCGCATCTCGGTGTAAGGGGCAACGGTTCTTCGCGCCCTGGCGTGCGCGTTCACAAGGCTCCGACCCCGCCCGTACGGCCACCCCGGGCGGGTGGCGCGAAACAGTCAGCCCAGGCCGAAGGCCGCCCGCGTGTGCGGGCCGTAGATGCCCGAGGGGTCGCCGGACAGGCCGCGGTCGCTCTGGAGCTGGGCGACACCGCGACGGGTGTCGTCGTCGTAGACGCCGTTGACGGTGACGTACGTGAAGCCCTGCCCGTACAGGCGCTGCTGGAGCGTGCGCACTTCGGCCCCGCGGTCGCCGGGGCGCAAGGCGCCGTCCGGGGTGGGCGGCGGCGGGCTCGGGGTGGAGGGGTCCGGCGGGGCGGCCGGGGAGGAGGAACCGCCGCCCGGCCGGCCGGGGGTCGCGGAGCCCTGGCCGTCGGCGTCGGCGTGCGCGGAGTACGGGGACTGCGACCGCGAGGGGTCGGTGCTGCCGGGCGGGACGGCGCCGCCGGGCGTGGACGGCGAGGCACCGGGCCCGCGCGAGCCGTTGGCGGAGTGCTCGGCGCCGGGCCCCTCGGAACCGGCGTCCGGGAGCGCGTCGGGCGCGCCGGCGCCGCGTCCGGCGGGGCCGATCAGGGAGGCGAGGCCGTCGCCGGTGCCGCCGAGTGCGAACAGGCCCGCTCCGGCGGCCGCGAGGACGCCCGCGGCGGCCATCGGGATCCGCCAGCGCCGGGCGCGCGAGGGGCGCCGCCGGCTGGTGAGCCCACCCAGGTCGAGCACCACCGTTTCACCGTCGCCGGGCGCGGGCGCAGTCACTGGCGCAGTCACGGGCGCAGTCACGGGCGCGGATGCTGCTGTGGGCGTGGGCACGGGCCTGGGCTGGCCGGGCACGTCAGATCACCGCCTTTATCAGTAAATAAGCCTCAATGGGCCATTGGTCGCACAGGCTACCCGCTCCGAGCGCTACGCCCGCCCCGACAGCGTCAGCCCGGTCTCGTTGGCGATGAGCGCCGCCTGGGTGCGGTTGTCCAGGTGGAGTTTGCTGAGCAGCCGCGAGACGTACGTCTTCACGCTCGCCCGGGACAGATGGAGTTCCTCGGCGATCCGGGCGTTCTCGAAGCCGTGGCCCAGCAGTTCCAGGACGTGGCGCTCACTGTCGTTGAGCAGGCCGATCCGGTGGTGGGACCGGGCGAACTGCGCCCGGGACGCGGCCGGCCGGTCCATCAGGCCGCCGAAGACCTCGGGCGCGATCGCGCACCCGTTGGCCAGGACGTGACCGAGGACGGCGTCGAGGAGGCCCGCGTCCAACTGCCGGGTGACGAACCCTCGCGCACCGGCGTCCAGGGCCTCCTCCAGCCCCTCGTGACCGCCGTCCCCGGTGAGCAGGACGACCTTGGGCGGCCGGGGCAGGAGTCCGCCCAGGCGGTCGGAGTTCAGGCCCACCTGCCGGGCCAGGGCCAGGTCCATGACCACGAGTTCGGGTTCGGTGCTGCGCAGCAGCCGCGCCACCTCCTGGGCGGTGGAGGCCTCGGCGACCACCTCGTACCGGCCGAGGCTTTCGAGTACGCGCCGCAGTCCCGTTCGGAATATCGCTTCTCCGTCCGCGATGAGAACGGCACTTCGGCACGCGTCCTGCCTCACGTCCGTAACCGTGCCGTGGAGTTCCGCCGTCAAGTTCATGATCATATGTTCGCGCATCGCGACTTATGAGTCACGTAATGAATTCTTAAAACACCTTAACCCTACAGCCGAGTTATGGTGTGGGCCGAAGAAGCGATGCCGCTTCTTTCCATCCCCCGACAGAAGGCCGAGCCGACACCATGCACGTTTCCCACAGCCTGACGGACCGTGGCAGCGGCCGGCATTCCCGTGCCGCCGCGAGCGATACCCCCGTCTATGACGCCGTGGTGGCAGATCTGGGAACTCCGACGACAGACTTCGTCGTACCGGAAGCCCCGGAGCTGCTCTGGGAGGAGCATCTCGGCTACCTCCCGGCCTGAGGGGACTTTAGCCCATCCCACTGGGGACGAAGGATCCCGTCAGGCCTACTCTGCTGAATTCGTCCGCCAATGACACAGGAAAACCTTTTCCTGATTCCTCGTCAGGAATCATCGGGTCGGGCCGAGGGCGAGCAGTCTCACCGAAAAGGTGATCACCGCGCGTTTCAGGACTTCGACCATTCGGGACCTCTGGCGGCCGATTCACTCCACAAGAACCTTGTCCCTGGATCCAGTTCTGTGATACCGGAGCACGCCTTCACCAACTCGGCAGGACGGCCGCCCCCTCCGCGTCCGAAATCAACCTTTGGCCGATGACGGTAGCCTTTTGGTCAGGTAAAAGGAGTACACCTCCTACGTACGCTGGGACGGCCCTATTCCACTCCCCCGAAACCAGGTCCTCCCGTGATATCAGCCGGCTTCCGTCCGCCCCTGCCCTGGCGCAAGCGCGTACTCGCCGACCTTCGGGTGCCGACCCGCATGCTGATCGTGGTCCTCGTCCCGCTGCTGGCGGCCCTCGGCTTCGCCGGTCTACGCATCGACGACGCCCTGCGCACCGCGGGCCAGTACGGCGACACCGAGCGCATCGCGCAGACCAGCCGAACGGGAACGGCCCTCATCGCCGCACTCGCCCAGGAACGGGACCTCGCGGTCGACCCGCGCGCCCGCCCCCGGGGCACGGACGCCAAGGGCCGCGACGAGACCGACGCGAGGGCACGGCAGTTCCTGAAGGAGCTCGGCGGCCTCCCCGCCCACTCGGGCATGGAACGCCAGCGCAAGGTGACCGGCGCCGGCCTCGAATCACTGGCGAAGATCCGCAAGATGGCCGACGCACAGGGTTCCCCCGCCGAGGTCGAACACGACTACGGCGGCGTCATCGTCTCCATCGCCAGCCTCTACAACCAGGTCGGCGGCATCGGCGAGGAGGCCCGCGGCGCGGGCTGGACCCTCTACACGGTCGCCCTGAACAATGTGATGGTCACCAGCCAGCGCTCGGTCCTGGCCAGCGCGGCGCAGTCCGGCTCCCTGAGCACGGGCCAGCAGGGGAACATCCTCGCCTCCCAGCTCGTACGCGACATCACCGGCATGGAGTTCGGCCTGTACGCCGACCCGCACGAGGCCGAGTCCTTCCAGCGGATCCTCGCCGACGAGCCGGCCCGCAACCTCACCGCCGCCATCTCCGCCCTCGGCGCCTCCACCGGCCAGACCAACCCGGCCAAGGCGCTGCCGAAGACCTGGTACGAGGACCTGACCCGGGTCAGCGAACAGCTGGCGCAGCTTCAGGAGAAGGTGGAGCGGCGCGTGCTGGCCAGCGCCGCGCAGCAGAAGGACCGGGCCCGCGATCAGGTCGTCGTCGACGTGGTGCTCGCCGCGCTGGTGCTGCTTCTCGCTTCGGCCCTGGTGTTCGCCACCTCCCGGCACCTCGTACGCGGACTGGGCTGGCTGCGCCGCTCCGCAGCCAAGGTGGCCGACGACCACCTGCCGGAGGTGACCCGCCACCTGAGCCGGGGCAGCGCACTGCCGGCCGCACTGGAGGGCAAGGTCCTCGCCCCGCGCACCCGCGACGAGATCGGCGACGTGGCACGCGCCTTCGACCGCGTCTACCTGGAGGCCGTCGGGCTCGCCCGGCAGCAGGCCGCCATGCGCGAGGAGGTCAACCAGCTCTTCCAGAACCTCTCCCGGCGCAACCAGGGCCTCATCCAGCGCCAGCTGGCCGTCATCACCGAGCTGGAGGGCCACGAGCAGTCCCCCGACGGGCTGGCCCGCCTCTTCCACCTCGACCACCTGGCCACCCGGATCCGGCGCAACAGCGAGAACCTGCTGGTGCTGGCCGGTGCGGAGATCACCGCCGAGCGCCGCGAGAGCACCGAACTGCTGCCCCTGGTACGGACGGCGACCTCGGAGATCGAGGAGTACCAGCGGGTGACGTACCGGACCGTGCCGCCCGTGTCGATCGTCGGGTACGCGGCCGACGACCTGGTCCACCTGATCGCCGAGCTGCTCGACAACGCGGCCTCCTTCTCCAGCCCCGACACCTGGGTCGTCGTCAGCGGCCAGCGGATGCCCGACGGACGCGTGCTGCTGGAGATCCGCGACTCGGGCATCGGCATGGGCGAGGAGCAGCTCGCCGCCGCCGGGCAGGTGCTGCACCGGTCGGCCGGCGGCCGGGCGGACCTCAGCGAGTCCATGGGCCTGTACGTCGTCGGGGCCCTGGCCCGCAAGCACGGGGTCGACGTACGGCTCTACCCGAACTCCCCCGCCGGGCTGGTGGCCGCGCTGGTCCTGCCCGAGGCGCTGCTCGGGCCGGCGGCGCCGACGGCGCCGGAGCAGGCGCCGGCACCCGCGCCGCGCCGCCGCCCGGGCCCGGGCCCGGGGGCAGGAGCGGGAGCGGGCCGGCGCGTCGTCCGCGGGCATGCCGACGCCCCCCGGCCGGACGCGCACCGGGCGGGCGAGGAACATCCCACCCTGGCCATCCGGGCGGTGGACCCGGACACGACCGCCGCCGCGCCCGCGCCCGCCCACCACGCCGCCCCGCAGCAGCAGCAGCCCGAGGATCCCCGCGTCCACGAGTCGACCAGCGCGGGCCTGCCCGTACGCCGGCGCCGTCCGCGCGCCGGAAGCATCACCGCCCCCGCCCCCGCGCCCGCACCGGAGGCCGCAGCGTTCCCCGACCCGGCGGAGATCCTGCGCCGGATGAGCGGGCTGGACAACGGCATCGCCCAGGCCGCCGAAACCGGCGCCGGGCCGCGGAAGCAGAACGAGAAGGAGGAGGAGTAGACCCATGAGCCCGATGTACGCGATCGAGGCCGCACGCCCCCATCAGCAGTCCCCCGGCGGCGCCGCCGCCGACAAGGTCCGCGAATTCCGATGGCTGCTCCAGAAGTTCCAGACCGACCTGCCCGGCGTCTTCGACGTGGCCGTCGTATCCGCCGACGGGGTGCTGCTGGCCCGCTGCTCGGCGCCCCGGGCACCCGCCCCCGAACTGGTCTCCCCGATCACCAGCGGCCTGGCGGCACTGGCGTTCGCCGCGTCCTCGCTGCACGGGTCGGGTCCGGTGCGACGTACCGTCCTGGAGATGCGGCACGGGGTCCTGGCCGTGGTGGCGGTCTCCGACGGCTCCCTGCTGGCGGTGGCGGCCGACCAGGGCACCGACCGGGCCGTCCTGGGCTACGAGATGACCCGGCTCGTCCAACGCGTCGGCCACGTCCTGACCGCCGAGCTCCGCTCCACGCTGAGGGACCATGCCACGGTCGCCGAATGAGCCGTCCAGATCCGCCGGCCCCGCACCGATCGCCCCCCGCCCCTACACGATCACGGCGGGGCGGACCGTGATCCGCATGGAACTCCCCCTGGAGGCCCTGGTCGTCACCGGCCGCCGCCCGCAGGCCGGCACAGGACAGCCCGAGCACGACCGGATCCTGGCCCTGTGTGCCCGGCCCACCTCGGTCGCCGAGGTGTCGGCGCGGCTGCAAGTGCCGCTCGGGGTGGCCCGCATCCTCCTGTCGGACCTGTGCGGGACGGGTCTGGTCTCGGTCATAGATCCCGCCGGCGAACAGCCGACCACCGCGTTGATGGAAAGGGTCCTCAGTGGACTTCACAGCATCTGAGCCACCGCCCGTCCTCGCCACCGGAAGCCGCGGGGCCGTCCCCGCCGGGCCGTCCTCCGCCAAGATCGTCGTGGCGGGCGGCTTCGGGGTGGGCAAGACCACGCTCATCGGCAGCATCTCCGAGATCCCGCCGCTGCGCACCGAGGCCGTGATGACGACGGCCGCCCAGGACATGGACGACACCGCCCGGGTGCCCGCCAAGCGGACCACCACCGTGGCCGTGGACTTCGGCCGGGTCACCCTGGAGGACTCCCTCGTCCTCTACCTCTTCGGCACGCCCGGACAGGACCGGTTCTGGTTCCTGTGGGACGACGTGGTCACCGGCTCGATCGGGGCGGTCGTCCTGGCGGACAGCCGCCGCCTGGCGGACTCCTTCCCGGCGGTCGACTACTTCGAGGAGTGCGGCGTCCCGTTCGTCGTCGCGCTCAACGCGTTCGACGGGCGCCAGCCGTTCAGCCCGGACCAGGTCCGCAGCGCGCTGCGGATCGGCGACGACGTGCCCGTGGTCCTCACCGACGCCCGGCAGCGGGGCGCGGTGCGGGAGGTGCTGATCCGGATGGTCGAGCACGCCCTGGAGCGCCGGCTCGCCGCGCCCGCGGGCCGCATGACCGCGACCGCCGCCCTGTGACCCGACCCCCGACACCCGACCCGGAGGGACTCCCCATGGACCCCACTCAAGCCCCGCCGGCCCCGCCGATCCCGCCGGCCGTGCAGCCGGCCGCGCACCGGGCCGCGGACATCGCCCGCGCCATCCAGGACCGCTGCGCCGCGACCCCCGGCATCCACCGCGCCGTGCTGCTGTCGGCCGGCGGCCTGGTGCTGTGCACGGACGCCGCCGCCCCGAAGGACGACGCCGAGCGGCTCGCCGCCCTGTCGTCCAGCCTGATGTCGCTGACCAAGGCCGCCGCCCAGGCGTACGACAGCGGCGGGCTGGGCGCCGCCGTCGTCACCATGCAGCGCCACCACCTGTGCATGGCGCCCGTGGACGACCGCACCGGCCTGGTGCTGCTCGCCGACTCCGGTACGGACACCGGCCAGATCACGTACGTCGCGGCCGTGCTGGCCGCGGAGATCTCCGCCCTCCTCGACGGCGAGACCCGCGAGCACCTCGGCCGCTTCTTCCTCCAGCCGGGCTAGCCCGGGCGCCATGACCCCACGGACACACCCATGAGCATGAACTGGCTGCGACAGCGGCGACTGGGCACCCAACTGGCCCTCGTACTGGCCCTGCCCGTCACCCTCGCCCTCGCGCTCGCCCTCCCGCAGGCGCAGGACGGCCGGGCGCGGGTCGCCGCGGCGGCCACCGCCGAGCAGCACGCGCTGCTCTCGGTGGCGGCCGCCGGTCTCGCGCGCGCCCTGGAGAACGAGCGGGACGCCTACTCCCTGGCCGGCGGCAAGGCCACCGAGGACGTGGGCAAACGGCGGGCGGCCACCGACGCGGCCCTCGCCGACTTCCGCACGGCTGCCGCCCGCAGCGCCGCCGACCCGCGCCTGGCGGGCCGGCTGGAGCGGGCCGGTCAGGCACTGGAGGGGTTGCCGAAGGCGCGCGGCGGCGACATGACCCGGCGTTCCGCGCTGCTGCCCGCGATCGAGGCGTACGCGTCGGTGATCGAGGCCGTCGACGTGCTGGTGCCGGCCGACGGGCCGGGCGCACGCGGTTCCGGCGCGTCCTGGGCCCCGTACAGCCTGGCCGCCGGCAGCTCGGCCCTGTCGGCGCAGCGCTCGCTGCTCAACTCCCCGCTGACGACTGCCTCGCTCACCGACGAGGAGAAGGCTTTCCTCACCGGTCAGGAGGGAGTGCGGCGGCACATGCTCGGCGAGTACCGCGCGGCGGCCGCCGATTCGGACCCGGGCGCGGACACGGCCGTGGACGACGGCTGTGTGGCCGGCCCCGTCGCGGGCGCACTGGCCGGCCACCGCCCGGCACCCGCCGACTGGGTGCCGTGCAGCTCCCGCGTCCTGGACCGGATGCACGGGATCGAGGCCGGACTCCTCAACGAGGCGCTGCGCGCTGCCGCCGCCGCGCACGCGGACGCCCGCAGCGCACTCGTCACGCGGATCACCGCGGTCCTCGCCGCGCTCGTGGTGTGTGCGGTGGTCGCCGCACTGGCGGCACGGCGGCTCGTACGGCGCCTGCACCGGCTGCGCCGGGCCGCCCTCAAGGCCCAGAACGAACTGCCCGTACTGGGCCGCCGCATGGCGAGCACCCATGACCCGGCCCGGCTGACCCTGGACTTCGCCCCCGTCGACCTCGGTGCGCGCGACGAGGTCGGCGACCTGGCCCGCGCCTTCGACTCCGTCGTCAAGGAGGCCGTCCACCAGACCTCGCAGCAGGCGGTCCTGCGCGCCGCCGTCCACGCCAAGCTGGCGTCGATGTCCCGCCGCGGCCATGTCCTGGTCCACCGGCAGCTGGACGTGCTGTCGTGGCTGCAGATGTCCGAGCACGAGCCCCGCGCCCTGGAGGCGCTGTTCCACCTGGACCACCTCGCCACCCGGATGCGCCGCCACGGCGAGACCGTACTGGCCCTGGCGGGCGAGGATCCGGGGCGGATGTACCGGGAGGACGCCCCGCTCGTGGACGTCCTGCGCGCGGCGGCCGCCGAGGTCGAGGACTACACCCGGGCCGACGTCGACCCGGCGGTCCCGGAGGTGTTCGTACGGGCGCGGGCGGTGCACGGCCTGACGCACATGATGGCCGAGCTGATCGAGAACGCCCTGAAGTTCTCGCCGCCCGACCGCTCCGTGGACCTGTCCGCCGAGCCGGCGGCCGACGGCGGGGTCGTCGTCCGCGTACGCGACTTCGGGGCGGGCATCCCGGGCGGCCAGCTCGACACCCTCAACGTCGCCCTGCAGAGCGAGCTGCCCGTGGACTGGGTCCGCTCGGACTGCTCCGGCCTGTACGTGGTCAACTGCCTGGCCGCCCTGCACGGAGCCCGCGTCTACCTCGACTCCTCGCCGCACGGCACCACCGTCGTCGTGGCCCTCCCGGCGGACCTCGTGGTGAGCGGGCCCGCCACCGTCCACGCGGAGTGACCCCCATGCCGGCCCACACCTACAGGCTCATCAGGCGCAGGCTGCGCTACCTGACGGTCTGCGACGCGCCCTCCGTGCACCGGGAGCGCGTCATGGACGCCGCGCTGGTCGCCCTGGTCGCCGCGGCTTCCCTGATCGCCCTGTCCACCGTCTACCGCACCGGCCTGTTCCACAGCTACCCGGTCAGCGGCCTGTGCGCACTGATCGCCGCGGGCGCTCTGATGTGGCGGCGCACCCGTCCCGAGCTCTGCGTGGCCGTCGCGTTCGGTGCGACGCTGGCCTCCGACGAGGGCACCGCGATGATCGCCGCCTCGTACGCGGTGGGCCTGTACGGGCGGCGCCACCGCGCGCTGGTGGTTGGCGCCGCGACGCTGGCGTTCCTGGGCACGCGGTCGCTGACCGGCGGGCTGATCGACGACCCGAACTGGCGGGTCTACGGCGCGGTCCTGAACCTCGTCGCGCCCGCCTTCTACGGTGCCTTCGTACGGCGCCAGCGCGGACTGAGGGAGCAGTTGCGCGAGCGCCTCGCGCGGGCGGAGGCCGCCACCGACCACGCGGCACGGTTCGCGATCATGGAGAAGCGCACCCGGCTCGCCTTCGAGATCCACGACACCGTCGGCCACCACACCACGTACCTGGTGCTGCGGGCCGGGGCCGCCCAGCGGCGCAAGGGCCTGCCCCCCGAGGTCGCCCGGGACTTCGAGGAGATCCAGGAGGCCGCGATCACCGTCATGCAGGAACTCCGCGGCGTCATCGGCGTGCTGCGCGAGGGTGACGACGAGGAGGAACCGCTCGGCGGGCGCCTGAGCTGCCACGAGTTCCTGGAGGGACTGGCCCGCAACATGCGGGCGATCGGAATGGACGCGCGGTACGAGGTCGGCGGCACCCCGTGCGACATCGGCCCGGCCGGCGAGGGGCTGCTGTACCGGGTCAGCCGCGAGTCGCTGACCAACGCGGCCAAGTACGCTCCGGGCGCCGCCGTCCGGATCGCTCTGGAGTACGGGCACGGTACGGTGAATCTTGTCGTCCGCAACGGCCGCCCGCTCCAGCGGCCGCTCACCCACGACTCCGGCGGCCTGGGCCACGCGGGGCTGCGCAGGGCGCTCACCGCGGCCGGCGGCCGCTTCCTGGCCGGACCGGTGCCGGGCGGGGGCTACGAGGTGCGGGCCGTCATTCCGCTGCCCCAGCACGAGTTGAAGGAACCGGCACTGTGACCATTCGAGTGATCATCGTCGACGATCAGGCGATCATACGGTCGGGTCTTCGGATGATGATCGAGTCCTCGGACGACTTCGAAGTGGTCGGCGAGGCCGTCGACGGCGCCGACGCCATCATCCAGGCCAAACTGCACCGCCCGGACATCGCCCTGATGGACCTGCGCATGCCCAACCTGGACGGCGTGTGCGCCACCCGCAAGCTGGTGGAGCTCCCCGATCCGCCCAAGGTCCTGGTGCTCAGCACCTACAACAGCGACAGCCAGGTCCTCGAGGCGCTCGACGCGGGGGCCAGCGGATTCCTCCTCAAGGACCTGCGCTGCGAGGAACTCTTCTCCGCACTGCACGTCATCGCCTCCGGCGGTCGGGTCTTCGCCCCCGAACTCCTGCGCAACCTGGTCCGCCAGGCAGCCCGCCGGATGCCGGTACAGGTCAACGGGGTCGATGCGAAGGTCGCGGCGCTGAGCGAGAGCGAGCACAAGGTGCTCCGGCTCATCGGCATGGGAATGACGAACGAGCAGATCGCCCGGGAACTCCACCTGGCGGGCGCGAGCGTGAAGACCTACGTCTCGCGCACCCTGGCCAAACTGGAACTGGGCAACCGCACGCAGGCCGCGGTCGTGGCGTACACCCTGGGCCTGGTCGGCCACCCGGCCCCGGCCGCACCCGGCGCGCCCGCTGCCCCCGGCAACCGCGGTGCCGACACCTCGGCCTGACCGGTCAGGGCCGGGCGGCCCGCCGACGCCCGCGCCGGGCCGCCGAACCGGAGGCGCCCGGGGAACCGGAGGCAGTGGCACCTGCGGAACCGGCCACGGAGGCCGGCTCCTCGCCCGCGCCCGACCGGGCACGGTGCGCGCGGGCCGCGGCTCCCTTCGACGGCGCCCCGGCCGAGGGCGGGGACTGCGCCCCGGCACGGCGCCGGCCTCGCGCACGGCCCTGCGCACGCGCATCCGCCTGGCGCGCATCGCGCAGGAAGCGGACCCGGATCTCCGCGCCGCCCAGCACCGAGCGGCCGACGCTGACGTCGCCGCCGGTGGACTCCGCGAGCCGGCGCACGATGTCCAGGCCCAGTCCCGTGGAGCCCTGCCGCTCCCCGTCGTTGCCGCGGCTCAGCGCCGCGTCCGGCTCGGCGATCCCCCCGCCCGCGTCCGAGACCATGACGATGACGGCGTCCTCCCCGCGGTGCACGTCCACCGCGAAGGCCGCGCCCAGCGGGGTGTGGCGGAAGACGTTGCCGAGCATCGCGTCGAGGCAGGCCGTCAGCTCGGCGCGCGCCACCGGCAGGCGCACCGGCTCAGCCACACCCGCCAGACGCGCCTCGCGGCCCTCGTCCTCGGCCAGGGCCGACCAGAACTCCATCCGCTCCCGGATGACTTCCACCGCGTCGCAGCCCGGGATCTCCCCGCCCTGCGCGGCACTGGTCCGAGGTCGCTGCTCGCGCGCGGTGCGAATGATGGTGTCGACCTCGCGTTCCAGTTGCTCCACCGCCGCCCGGGTCTGCTCTGCGGCCTGCCCGTCGCCGAGGGAGGCGGCGTTGAGCCGCAGTACGGTCAGCGGGGTGCGCAGCCGGTGCGAGAGGTCCGCCGCGAGTTCGCGCTCGGCCTCCAGCAGCGCGACGACCTGGTCGGCCATCGAGTTGAACGCCACCCCGGCCGCCCGTAGTTCCGCCGGGCCGCCCGCCACGACCCGTGCGGCGAGTCTGCCCTCGCCCAGCTCGTGCGCCGCCCGCGCCAGGCGCTCGGCGGGCCGGACCACCCGTACGCCGAGGCGGTCGGCGACGGCGACAGAGCCGAGCAGCAGGGCGGCCGCCACCGCGCCGAGCACCAGCCAGGCGGTAGCGACTCCTTCGCCGACCGCGTCCTGCGGCACGAACACCTCCACGACCGCCATCCGGCCGGCCCCGAGGGCCGTCGGCTGCAGGACCACCCAGCCGCCCCGCACGGCGGCCCGGGACACCTGGCCGTTGTCGCGGACCGCGGCCACGTCGGAGGCGGGAGCCCGGCCCTCGCCGATGTCCCAGCCGCTGTCGGGCGCCCCGTACGGATCGCGGGGCATGTGCACGGCCATCCGGGACTCGGCGCCCGGCTGCGTGGAGGCGACCGCCTTCTCCACCTGTCCGCGGTCGGTGGTGACCGTCAGCACCGGCCCGATCGTGGCGGCCTGCCGCTCGGCACCGGTGAACGCACGGTCCCTGGCCATCTGCTGCACGGCGGCGCCCAGCGGCACGGCGAAGGCCGCCACGACCATCACGGTCACCGCCAGGCACACCCGGACCAGCGCCCATCTCATGCGCTGTGGGCCACCGTTACCGCGTACGGTCCGTCCGGGGCGGGTGCCTCCAGCTTGATGCCCACTCCGCGGATGGTGTGCAGGTAGCGCGGGCTGGCCGCCGTCTCCCCGAGTTTGCGGCGCAGCCAGGACAGGTGGACGTCGATCGTCTGGTCGTCGCCGTACGCCTGCTGCCACACCTCCGACAGCAGTGCGCGGCGGGAGACGACCACGCCCGGCCGCTGCGCAAGGAAGGCCAGCAGGTCGAACTCCCGGCGGCTGAGCTCCAGGGGTGTGCCGGCCAGGGCGGCCTTGCGGCGCAGCGGGTCGACGCGCAGTTCGCCCACCCGGATCAGCCCGGTGCCGTCCTCGCCCTGCCCGACCGCTGTCGGCCGGCACCGGCGCAGTACCGCCGCGAGCCGGGCGGAAAGCTGCTCGACGGAGAACGGCTTGGTGAGGTAGTCGTCCGCACCGCTGTTGAGCAGTCGGATGATCTCCGCCTCGTCGTCCCGCGCGGTCGCGATGATCACGGGGATGTCGGTGATGCCGCGCATCATCTTCAGGGCCTCCGATCCGTCGAGGTCGGGAAGGCCCAGATCCAGAATGACGACGTCGAGGTATTGCGAGGAAACTTCCCGCAGTGCTTCCAATGCCGTGCCGACACTGCGGACGGTGTGCCGCGCATCGGAAAGGTGCCGAATGAGCGCCGAGCGTACTGCCGGATCATCTTCGACTACGAGCACACTTGCCATGCTCCGGAGTCTACGCGACATTCCCGTACCGCATTCTCCGAGGCCGATCGAATTCCCGAATCCTCTTTTGCCGACTGCGAACCCTCGCGGATAGGCTCCGGAAAATGCGACGAGGATTCATGCACGGATCGGTCTGGCTGCTGGCCATGGGAGTCGCCGTCGCCGTCTCCTGGTGGGGAGTACGCAGCGTCATGTCCGGCCCGCTCGGCGACGCCCCGCGCGCGATCGTGCTCGGCGGCTCGCAGGATCCCGCCCCGGCGCCGTCGGACGGGGAGTCCTCCGGCCCGCCGCCGCCCGTCTCCTCGCCGCCGCCGTCCCCGGGCGCCGGCGGGCACTCCCCTCCTGCGCCGTCCGGCACTCCGCAGACCCGTCCGCCGGGCGGCGACACCCCGCCCGCCTCGCCGCCGCGGACGCCCGCGGGCGGGGGCAGGCCGGTCCCGGACACCACTCCCCCGCCGGACCGGCCCACGGGCAAGGTCGAACCCGTCAGCGTCCCGGGCGGCCGGGTGGTGTTCGAGATGGGCGAGAGCTCGGCCTCGCTGGTCTCGGCCACGCCTGCCTCGGGCTGGCAGATGCAGACCTGGCACCAGAGCACGTACATACGGGTGACCTTCACCAAGGGGTCGCAGGAGATATCGGTGTTCTGCGTCTGGCACGACCAGGCACCCCGGATCCAGATCGAAGGTCTCTGAGCGAGTCGCTCAGCCGGTCCCTGCGACATCAGCCCGGGCGGCGCCCCGCGCGCGCGGCCCTGTGGGCCTCAAGGGCCCGCAGGTACCCGGCCGAGCGGGGCGCGGGCCCGGCGGGCCGGGCGGGGTCCGGCGGACCGGCGGGCTCGGGGGGCGCCCGTACGCCCTCAGGGGGCATCCGTACGCCCTCGGGGCTCGGGGACAGGACGCGGATGGCCCGCACCACCTCTCCGCCCAGCGTCCGGTTGAGGCGGACGGCCAGTTGGTCCCCGGTCAGGCCCAGCTGGACCGCGTACGCCCGGGAGTCGGGCAGCAGGTCGAGCCGGCCCTCGGCCTCGACGAAGGCCACCGCCCGCACGTGTCCGGCCAGCTCCGGGACGACCGCGGGCCACCGTTCGAGCACCCCGTCCGAGGGCAGCGCGGTGTCCCAGGCCCGTTCCGCGACCACGACGGCGACGACCAGCCCCAGTTCGTGCGGGTCCCGGCCGCCGGGCACCGCCGGGCCGGGCGCCCTTGCACCGCGGGCGGCCGACTCGGGGTCACGCCCGGCCCGGGCGGCCGCGCGGGCCGCCTGGAGGACGACCCGGGCGAGGTCCCGGCCGCCGTCAGGCACGGCTGCCCACCGCCATCAGCGCGGTTCCGGAGGCGAGCCGGGCCGCGCGGTGCACGAGCTCCGCGCCGTAGAACTCCTCGGCCGCCGCCCGCCCCCAGGCCCGTACGGCCGAGGCGATCAGGGTGGTCTCGCCGCGCAGGAACTCGCCCCGGGCGGTCTCCCGCAGGGCTGTGCGGTCGGCGTCTGACAGCGTTGTCAACGTGCCCGCGACGGGCGCCGCCACCACAGCGCCGCACTCCGCGGCACCCACCGTCCGAGCGTTCCGGGCCGCGGCCACCAGGCGGCGCACAGCGAGCCCGCGCGGCCCGCAGGGCGCGGGCGCCCACGACCCGTGGCGGCGCCGGGCCGCTGCGGGCGAGTCCCGCCAGGCCGTCACGGCGTCCGCGCGCTTGGCCGGCGTGTCCAACAGCCGCTCGGCTCCGGCCAGGAGCGTCGCCAGCAGCCCGGAGGGCCGCCGTACGGCATCCGCCTCACCGCGCAGGTGCAGCCAGGCCCGCACCTCGGCAGCCGTCCACCCCGCGTCGGCGACGTGGCGCACGATCCAGGCGATCCGGGGCACCTGGCAGCGGCCGAGCCAGCCGACCTCACGGATGAGCTCTCCGGCCAGCTGGTGCCTGCGCCCCACGACGTTGAGCCTGCCGCCGCGCCCCGAACCCCGCTTGCCGATCCGCTTCCCGCCCGCGAGCTCGGCCTCAGGGGGAAGGAGAGAACCACCCGCACCGGAAGGACGAGAGGAAGCCACCCACATTGGGGTGCAACGGACATCCCCTCGGGGGCGGCGGGCGTCCTGGCGCCGCGCCGGGCCACGACGCCCGCCGCCCCGGCGGCCGAGCGTGCGCGCCGCCTTCCGCGCGAGGACGGCGATCCGCTCCCGCCCGGGCCCGTGTCCGTCGATCCCCACCATCCGGCGCCGGACGCCCTCCCCGGCCGTACGGATCCCCAGCGCCCGGTCGAAGCCCTCCGGGATCATCCGGGCGAACTCGCTGGCCCGTGCCCCCACCCCTCGTACACGGCTGCCGCGCCGGACGTAGGCGAGCAGCCCGGCCTGACGGAGCATCTGCAAGTGGTACTGGACGGTCCGCTCGCTCACCCCGAGCACGCGCTCCAGATGGGCCACACCGGGGCGGCAGGGCGACAGCCGGCTCAGCTCGCGGGCGATCCGCACCGTGGTCTCGCCGAAGCGCGGGCCGTGCGCACGGCGGGGCCGGTAGAGCCCGGAGTCGGCGGCCCAGTGCACGGCCTGGAGCCAGGAGTAGCCGTCGGGAGCGGTCCGGCCGGCGGTCTCCGACAGCCATTGCCGCGGCTCGGGGACCCACAGCTCCTCGACCGCGTTCACCGGCGGCACCGCCCGGGTGCGGGCGCACGCAACGGGGTTGACCATAGGCAGTCAAACTGGAAAAAGGCATGGATGTAGTGCAAAATGACGAGGCCTTCTGCGTGAACGAGGGCATGGCGGAGCAGCCCGCATCCGGCGGTCAGCCGGTCGGACCGTTCCCCTCGGAGGGCTGGACCCCTCCGGTGTCAGGGGGTCGCCGCGCGAGGTGAGTGCGAATCACCCCGGCCCGCGGCATCTCCCCGGCGGCCTTGCCGCCGCCTGGCCTATGTCATCCCGACCTCTCGTTGCAGGGCGCCCCGGGATGGCATACCGCCGGGCTTGCGCGCACTGCGGCGCCGCCGGGCGGACAACATGGCCACGGCATCGGGCAGTTCCGAGATCCACAGGCCGACCGGGATGCGGAACGCGACCCGTCCGCCCAGGCACTTCAGGTCGAACGCGGCCCGCTGGTCGGGCGTCGTGATGAGGTGGACGGAGTCCTCCAGCACCCACAGCGCGGTGTCCGGAGTCGTACCCGCGTCGGTGGCCGCCTGGCGCGCGGCCTCCACGGCCGACTGCTGCCAGAGCTCAAGGTCCTGACGGGCGCTGCGCGGCCGACGAGTGCCGGGCCAGCCGATCTGGGACACGAAGGCGTAGACGCGAAGAGCGACGATGTCCTCTTCGAAGTGGGGCTCGCTCAGCACTCCCTGGTCCCTGGCCTTCCAGGCCCAGGACTCACTGAGGCCGGCGGCGGCCGCGACCGCGCTGGTGCTGAGTTTCTTCTCGGTGTGCAGGGACATGGAGCGGTTTCTCCGTCACAAGTCTGCGGATCGATACGCGGATCATATTACCGCAGCAAAAGGGGACGGATCTCGCGTCACTAGAGCCCGACAGCCATTTTGGCGGGCACTCTCCGGGGATTACCGCAGCTACTTTCTAGTGTTACAAGGATCGGAATTCAATTACACAGCGAGCTCGACAGATCGACCGGAACATCGTTGGTCGCAGCGCAATACCCGTCAAGATATCCATTGAGATACCCGTCGCGATATCCATCGTTGCAGCCGGTCGGCGGGAGGCGAATTCAGCGGCGGCGGCGCTCGGGCCTCGACAGGGGCCCCTGGGCCTCCAGGGCGTCGAGGAACGCCTCCACGCCCGCCGAGACCACGAGGGTGCCGCGCCGCCCGTAGTCGGCCTCCTGGAGCATCATCTTCAGGCCCGCGGCGAGCCCGTACGCCGACTCGCCCACGCGGTAGGTGGAGGGCTGGGTCTTCTCGGAGTCCCACAGCTGCCCGGCGCCGAAGTCCTCGGCCATGGTGATGAGTTCGGACACCTCGTGGGGCATGTGCCGCAGCGCGGCGTCGACGTAGTGGCCGATCGCCAGGTTGGCGTTGCCGGTCGCGCGGCGGTCCGCGTTCACCCGTGCCTTGAGCCGGGTCAGCACTTCCGGCGCGATCCGGAACCCGTACGACTTCCACTTCGCGGAGCGGAGCCTGGCATCGGCGAAGCTCTCGTGCACCGCGGCGTGGGCCCAGGCCCCGGAGTAAGCAGGATCGGGCGCGGATGCTGACGCGGGCGCCGGTTCCGATGAAGGCCCGGGTGCCGGGGCGGATGACGGTGCCCGATCCGCGGCTCGGCCGTCCGAGTCCTCCGGCCGGGGCCCGACGGACTGCCCACCGCCCGCGCCGAGGAACGACCGGTCGGCCACCTCCTCCGCCCCGGTCAACAGATCCGCCACCAGCGAGGATCCGTCGATCCGGAAGTGCGCCGGCGTCTTGCGCCGGACCTCCTTGGCCGCTGGCCGCTGCGGCTCGGGTTCCTCAGACACCGGCGGCCTCGCTCTCGATGCCCTCGATGCGCGCGGGGGTCTCCCACGCGTCGCGGGGCTGGCGCATCCGGGTCAGCACCTGGCACATGAGGTCGCCGTACATCTTCCCCGGGGCGTGGCTGGCGAAGCGGACGACCGCCGGGACCCCGAAGGCGAACGAGTCGCTGATGCGGTTGTCCAGGCGTATGTCGGTCCGGAAGGGCGCGAGGTCCGCGTCGAGCATTCCGTTGCGGATGTTGACCTCCTGCATGCGCCACTTGGACGGCGGATTGGAGCGGTTGACGATCGCACCCAGGTACTGCGGGTCGCACTCTCCGCCCGTGCGGTCCTTGACGTACCGCACGGTGCCGCGCGTCGCGGCCGCCCCCTTCAGCGAGGGGTACTCCGGCACGCACACGGTCAGTACGTGGTCGGCGGCCGCGAGCGCGGTGGCCGACATCGAGGACACGGCCGGCGGGGTGTCGATGACCACGAAATCGAACTCGGAGGCCACCTCCAGCAGCATCCGCCGCAGCACCGGGGTGGCCTGGTAGCCCTTCTTGTGGATCAGGTCCTGAGCAGCCGTCATCGTCGACTCCTCGCAGGCGAGCAGGTGCACGGAACCGGCGCCGTCGAACTCGGCGACGAGTTCGCTGCGGTCGAACCAGATCGACGCCAGGTCCATCCGCATGCCCTGGAGCCGTCCCTGGATGACCCAGCCGAGGGAGCGCGCCAGTTGGTCCTCGCTGGAGAGGTTGAGGCCCAGGGCCGTGCCGGCCTGGGCCTGGGGGTCGAGGTCCACGATGAGCACGCGCTGCCCCGCCAGGGCCAGGGCCGCACCGATGTTGACGGTGGAACTGGTCTTGCCGACGCCTCCCTTCTGCGTCGCAACAGCAATGATCTTCACGGGCGCCCTTGAGTGTCTGACGCCGCCCCCGGCACTCTCCTGTCACAAGAGCACCCTCGGGGCAACGATCGCCGGCCGCGGCCCGATTCCGGGACTTTCGACGCCCCGGAGCGGGCGAATGTCCACGGATGTTCGAGTGACGCGGGAATGTCAAACAGGACGATAACAGCACTCCTTAAGTACGCCACAGCACCCGTAGGACACGAACGAAGGGTATGACACCCCTGGTCAGAGCAGGTGTTTCGGAGGAACTGATGAGCCTGGGAGCCTCCCGTTCACAACGAATCACACAGCCAATATCGGCCAGAGGAATGAGGACCTACGAAATCCCAGGGCACGGGCCCAACGGCCCTTGCCCGCACACACGATGTCTGCACTTCCGGCCGACCTGCGCCCGGAGGACCGTTCGGCCCGCCCATACAGGACCAAAGACCCTGTCGACCGCCGCACGCCCAACGGAAGGCTGCGAGTGGATAAGAACGTCGCAGCCGCAATGACGCACGCCCAGCGAGCCCCGGAGGAGGACCATGCCCACACCCCCCGTCCCCCGGCGGCCCGCCGTCCCGCGCAGGACGCCCCACGAGGGCGCCGGCCCGCGCTACTTGACGATCGCCGACGCAATCGCCCGCCTGCACGCCCCCGTCCCCTCCGCACCGGAGATCGCCCGCCTGTACGGCGTCTCCCTGACGACGGCCCACTTCGTCCGCCGCGCCCTGCACACCCGCCGCCTCTCCCCCTACCGCCACGCGCCGGGCCGTAGTTGAGCGCCGAGCGCGGGGTTCACCGCACCCGTGGTTCGGCCAGAAGGACGACCCGATCCGCGTCGGCACCGAACCCGAGCACCGGATGCCCGGAGTCACCCTCCGGATCCATCAGGACGGGCTTGCCCAGGCGACGCCCGATCTCCCGCAGGAACCCGCAGAACGCGTCGAGCCGCTCCTGACCCTGCAACTCCCGTAGGTCGACGTCGAAGTCGATGACCTCGTCGTCACGGAAACGGAAGTTCGCCAGCACTTCGGGCACACCGCCGTGCTGCCCGACTCCCCGGTGCGCGCAACCCTGATTGCCCCTGCCCGCCGGCTGCGGGAGCTGAGCGCCCCCGCAGTCGGCGGGCAGGGCACCGGTCGGAGCAGCCTCACCCGGCGCGCCCGGCCGGGCTGCCCGCTTCCCTCCCCTTCGACGCCAAGGGCGCGCAGCGTCCGGCGCCGGCCTCCGGGTGCCCGCCGCGGAGCGGCGGGGTGGGCGCTGGGGGCGGGCCGCGGAGCGGGCCGCTGTTCTCTGGGTGGGCGCGCAGCGCCCACCGTCGCGGGCCGCGGAGCGGGCCGGTCACCCGCTGCGCGGGGAACGTTTGAACGCTCATCCCCCCCGGGCCTTGTGCCGGCCGGCCCTGGAAGTGGGTGCCGGCACCCGGGCCCGGGCCCGGGCGCAGGAGCGCCGAGGCGCAAGGGCCTGTTAGGGGCCACCGCTCATACACCGGCACGGCCGGCACCACCGCCGACGCTCATCCAGTGGGCGACGGGCGGCCCCAGCCCTCCTGCCGGTCGACGGCCGCGAGCAGCGCCGGTTCCCATCCGGCGGCCGCGAGCGAGGCGTTGTCGGTCAGGCCCGCATCGGCCAGGACGGCCAGCTGCACCCCGTGCTCGACACCCTCGGCCCACGCGTCGCGCACCGCCTGACGGAGCGCGACGCGCGCGGCCCGCTCCCCCGCGGTGCCCTCCTGGCCGATCCGCAGCGCCGACAGCGCCGCCGCCCGGGTGGCGACGAGGTCCAAGAGCGCTGCGGCCTTCTCCGCGTCCGGTTGCATCGCGGCCGCGGTCGCCTCGGGGACCACCCCGCGCCGGAGCCGTTCCATGCGCGTCGGTAGCGGCTCCCATCCCGGCTCCCCGGCCATCGCCTCGTTGGTCTCGGCCACCGCTCGGGTCCAGGCACGCGCGAGGCCCCTCGGCTGGAGCGGCGTACCGGCGGGGACCCGCTGCCCGTCGCGGTGGTTGCCGTGCAGGGACACCCACAGCGCGGTGGCCGTGCCGCCGACCCGTGCCATGAGTGCCCGCCGCTCGGGCAGCCAGCGGCGTACCGCGTCCCGTGACAGGTCCGACAGGGCCAGCAGTTCCGTATGGGCCTCCGGCTCACCGGCGCCCTGGGGGCGGCGTACGACCCGCAGTTCCTCGATCGTGGGCGAGAGGTCCCCCACCGTGCAGGCGCACTGCTCCCCGGCGCGGACCCCGGTGTCGCAGACGGTCGCGCCGATCGCGAGCATGCGGATCCGGCCCGCGCCGGCGCCCGGGGCGTCGGCGAGCCGGCGGAGCTGTTCCCGCAGCAGTGCACGCGGCCGCTCGGCGACGGGTTCCTTGTCCGGCGGGTCGGGCTGCGGCGGCAGGTCGGCCGCAGCCTCGGCCCCGAGCGCCTTCACCAGCAGGTGCAGGACCTCCAGCCGGATCTTCGCGCTGTGGCCCGAGTCCTTCTTCGGATCGCGGGCCGCTCGCAGGCGCAGTGCCCCCGCCCCGGCGAGTTCCAGGTACGTCTCGACGTGCTCGCGGGCGAAGAGGTCCTCGGCCGTCGCGTCCTGGCCCAGCGGGTGCTCCGGCCGCTCCAGGGCCCGGCCGTACTCCCCCGCCACCCAGGTCACCTGACGGGCCCGGGACTTGCTGGTGGAGGGCCATCCGGCCACTTCTGCAGCCGCCGCCGCGAGCAGTTCCCGGCCCAGCACTCGATCCTCCGCATCGTCCGTGGGCATCAGCATGGGCTTCAGCATTTCACCCGTCGCCAGGTGCCTGCGACCCCGGCGCGTAGGGACCTTTTGTCCGGGTATGCGACTAGTAGCAGGAAGGACCCGGTCATGAACGGCAGCGAGGGGATCTCGCGCGTGGTCGTGGGCGTCGACGGCTCACCGGCTTCATACGAAGCGCTGCGGTGGGCGGTGCGCCACGCACGGTTCGTCGGAGCGACGGTGGACGCCGTCGCGGCCTATGACGTACCTGCGGCGGACGGCTGGTCCGCGCCGACCGTCGATACCGGTTTCGACGAGGAGCGGGCCAGGCAGGACCTGACCGCCGAGATCGGAACCGTGCTCCTCCAGGTCGGTGAGGTGCCGCTGGTGCAGCACGTGGTGCGGGGGAACGCGGCCGACGTGCTGACGAAGGCCTCGGTCGGCGCCGAGGTGCTGGTGGTGGGGAGCAGGGGCCGCGGCGGCTTCGCCAGTCTCCTGCTGGGCTCGGTCAGCCAGCAGTGCGCCCTGTACGCGCCGTGCCCGGTGGTCATCGTGCGGCAGGGGACGGTCGACGACGCCACGGCGGCTGCGGAGGCGTCCTGATGCGGGTGTCGATACCCCTGGTCCTGGACGGCCATCTGCTGGTCCCCGCCGACGAGGTCTCGGATCTGCTGCGGCTCATCGCGGCGAGGTGGGTGCGGGCGACGGATGCCGGCGAGACGGATCTGGATCCCGAGACTGTGGAGGTCCTGGCCGGAGCGCTGGCCGAGGTCGCCGATCAGATCGACGTCGAATGCATCGCCTTCGTTCCGCTGCGCGACGCGGAAGACGGGCCCCCGCCACCCTGACGGGGCGCGGGCTCCCTCAGGCTCCCGCGTGCAGGTGGGCGGCCCACAGGGAGGGCGCGGTACGGGCGCGGTCGCGGAGGACGCGGACGGCTTCGTGCAGGGCGTGGGCCGGGCCCGGCGCGGTGGGCAGGGCCGCGTAGAAGGCGCGGGCGATGTCGACTGCCTCGCGGTCCGCGATCCGCGATCCGCGATCCGCGATCCGCGATCCGCCAGAGCGTGCCGATGACATGGGGGTATCCGGCGAGCTGGAAGGCGGAGGTCAGGTGGATGGCCTCGTCGATGAGCCCGGTGTGGGTGGCGAGGGCCGTGCTGCACGCCGACAGGTAGGCGAGTCGGGCGTGGTCGAGCCGTACCTCGCTCAGGGCGGCCACGGTGAGGGGCTTGGCCCGCCACCGCGTGCGGGATTCGGCCGACACGTACGCCGGACTGCTGGAGAGCGTCACCCGGCTGCATGCGACGACGTTGGCCGGCCACCTCGGCCTGGAGCACACGGGACCCCTGACCCCCGTCCTGGGTGATGCCCTCCCCCACCACCTCCAGGTCCGGATGCCGCCGGCGGCGGGCTGAGCCGCGCCCGTACGCCGATCCGGCCCCGCGGCCCACCCCGCCCGGTGCCGCTCAGCGGGCCCGGGCCACCCGGGCTTCGTCCCACACGGGCTCCGGCGTCTCCCGTACGACCCCGTCGGACCCGAATACGAGGAACCGGTCGAAGGACTTGGCGAACCACCGGTCGTGGGTGACGGCGAGGACCGTGCCCTCGTACGCCTCCAGGCCCTCCTGTAGCGCCTCCGCCGACTCCAGGTCGAGGTTGTCGGTCGGCTCGTCGAGCAGCAGCATGGTGGTGCCGGCCAGTTCCAGGAGGAGGATCTGGAAGCGGGCCTGCTGGCCGCCCGAGAGCTTCTCGAAGGGCTGGTCGCCCTGGCGCTCCAGTTCGTAGCGCCGCAGGACGGACATGGCCCCGCCGCGGTCCTTGGCGTGCTCGGTCCACAGGATGTCGGCCAGGGTGCGCCCCAGCAGCTCGGGGTGGGCGTGGGTCTGGGCGAAGTGGCCCGGCACGACGCGTGCGCCGAGCTTCCAGCGGCCGGTGTGCCGGACGTCCTCCCCCGCGAGCAGGCGCAGGAAGTGGGATTTGCCGGAGCCGTTGGAGCCGAGGACCGCGACCCGCTCGCCGAAGAAGACCTCCAGGCCGAACGGCTTCATCAGGCCCGTCAGCTCCAGGTCCTGGCAGGTCGCCGCCCGGACGCCGGTGCGGCCGCCGCGCAGCCGCATCCGGATCTCCTGCTCCCTCGGCGGCTCGGGCGGCGGGCCCGCCTCCTCGAACTTCCTGAGCCGGGTCTGCGCCGCCTGGTAGCGCGAGGCCATGACGTCGCTGCGGGCCGCGTACTGCTGCATGTCCTGGACGAGCCGCTTCAGCTGGGCGTGTTTCTCGTCCCAGCGCCGCTTCAGTTCCTCGAAGCGGGCGAACCTCTCGCGCCGGGCCTCGTGGAAGGTGCTGAAGCCGCCGCCGTGCACCCACACCTCGGACCCGGCCGGACTCGGCTCGACGGCCACGATCTTCTGGGCCGCGCGGGAGAGCAGCTCGCGGTCGTGCGAGACGAACAGCACGGTCTTGCGGGTCTCGGCCAGCTGCTCCTCCAGCCATCGCTTCCCGGGCACGTCGAGGTAGTTGTCGGGCTCGTCGAGCAGCAGCACTTCGTCCGGCCCCCGCAGCAGCGCTTCGAGCACCAGCCGCTTCTGTTCGCCGCCGGACAGGGTGCGCACCTCGCGCCACTGGCACTTCTCGTACGGCATGCCGAGCGCAGCGGTGGTGCACATGTCCCAGACGGTTTCGGCCTCGTAGCCGCGTGCCTCCGCCCAGTCGCTGAGCGCCTGCGCGTACTTCATCTGGGCGGCCTCGTCATCGACCGTCATGATCAGGTGCTCGGCTGCGTCGACGGCCTGGGCGGCGGCCCGGATCCTGGGCTGCGCCACGGAGACCAGCAGGTCCCGTACGGTCCGTTCGTCCCGTACGGAGCCGACGAACTGAGGCATCACCCCGAGGCCGCCTCCGGTCGTCACCGTACCTCCGTGGGGCTTGAGCTCCCCGGAGATCAGCCGCAACAGCGTGGTCTTGCCCGCACCGTTCGCCCCGACGAGCGCCACGACCGCGCCTTCGCCCACCCGGAACGACACGTCCCCGAGCAGCACCCGCCCGTCGGGCAGGTAGTACTCCAGGTGTGCGGCTTCCATATGTCCCATGAGGCGGCATTCTTCTTCGTGCCCGGACGACCGGCAAGGCAATTAAGGCCGCCTGAGCAGGGACTGGGCATGGCCCGGGCCGGGCCGTCGGTCGCGCCGGGCACGCGTTGCAGGATCGTGACCGCCCGAGATGACCTTGTCTCGAAAAGCCGTACGGACGATCCGGTTCCCGATCTACCGTTCGGTACCGAAGGGGGCCGGGGTCGTCGAAGGACCCGCGCTCCGGGGGCGTTTGACGGTGTGGGGGCTCTTTGTGACTGTCCAGCGCGTGTTCCGCGGCCGGACCGGCGTGATCGTTTTCCTGGTCATGGTGCTCTCCATGTTCGGGCTGACCTCCCCCGTGCGGTTCCAGAGCGCCGCGGCGGGACCGGACGCGGGGTCGGCGGTCACCGGGCCGGAGGGGCCGGAGGGCACCTCCTTCAACCCCAACCAGATCAAGGACATCAAGGCGGCCGACCCCGGCGCCGGGGTGAACCTGATCCAGGCCCCGACGGCGAACAGCACGGGCGACGCACGGCTGACGTACCCGCTGGAGATACCCAAGGGCCGCGCCGGCCTGCAACCCGAGCTGTCGGTCGCCTACAACTCGGCGGGCGGCGGCGGCTGGACGGGCGTCGGCTGGGACCTGGCCACGCCGTCGATCACGGTGGACACCCGGTGGGGTGTGCCGCGCTACGACAGCGGCAAGGAAACCGAGTCGTACGTACTGAACGGGGAGCAGCTGACCCCGGTGGCGCACCGCGGCGAACTCCAGGCGCGTACGGCGGAGAAGGTGTTCCACTCCCGGGTCGAGGGCCGGTTCGACCGGATCGTCCGGCACGGGGACAAGCCGTCGAACTACTGGTGGGAGGTCACCGACAAGCAGGGCACCCGTACCGTCTTCGGCGGGGCGGAGAACACCACGCTCGCCGACGCGTCCGGCAACATCGCGGTGTGGGCGGTACGCGAGGTGCGCGACGGCCACGACAACCTGCTGCGCTACCACCACGTCCGCGTCGAGGACGGCGGCGTCGCGAACGCCTCCGTCCCGGGTCGGGCGCTCTACCCGCAGCGCATCACCTACACCGGGCACGGCGCCGCCGAGGGCCGCTATTCGGTCACCTTCATCCGGGACCGCGACCGCGGGGAGGCGCGCCGCGGCGATGTCCAGATCGACGCGCGGTACGGCTTCAAGAGGGTCACCGCCGACCTGCTGCGGCGCATCGAGGTCAAGCTGGACGGCCAGCTGATCCGCGCCTACGAGCTGAACTACAAGGCCGGCGCGTTCGCCAAGACGCTGCTCACCTCGGTGTCGCAGTTCAGCGAGAGCAACCAGTTGTTCAACACCCACACGTTCGACTACTTCGACGACGTGCGCGACCAGTCGGGCAACTACAACGCCTTCGCCGATGCGGCGGGTTGGTCGGTGCCGGACGACGACCTCGGGGTGAACATCCGCGAGGGCGAGGCCAGCGCGATCTCGGCGAACACGTCGGCCAGTTTCGGCGCGCACCTGTTCGCGGGCTACAACGTGCAGGGGCTGCCGACCAAGGAGGGCTCGGTCGGGTTGAAGGTCGGGTTCAGCGCGGGCCAGTCCGACGGCCTGTCGACGCTGGTCGACGTGAACGGCGACAACCTGCCGGACAAGGTGTTCCGCAAGAACAACGACGTGTTCTACCGGCCCAATCTGGCCGGACCGGGTGGTGAGGCGAAGTTCGGCGACACGCCGGTCAAGCTCACCAACCTTCCGGGAATCTCGACCGAGCGCACGCTGTCCGGCACCATCGGCGCCGAGGCGTACGTCCTCACGACCTCGGCCCAGCTGGACTTCGTGGGCACCACGACCACCTCGGACCGGTTCTTCACCGACGTCAACGGCGACGGCATCACCGACCTGGTGAACAACGGCGGCGTGCTGTTCGGCTACCTGGACGCCAACGGGCAACCCGCCTACAGCGCGGACTCCGCCCGCACCCCGGCGCCGGTCGGGGGCGGCGCGGTGACAGGCGAGATCGTCGGGGACCAGACCGCTCAGTTCAACCAGCAGGTGGACAACTCGCCGCTGCTGGACTCGGTGCGCCGCTGGGTCGCGCCGTTCGACGGCAACGTCCGCGTGGACGGCCTCGTGCAGCTGACCCAGGACGCCTCCCCGGCGCGGGCTGCCTACACCAAGGCCGACGGCGTACGGGTCACCATCCAGCACAAGGACGCCGAACTGTGGGCGCAGCGGATCGGCCCCGATGACCACACCGAGTTCGCCCCGGGCAATGTGGCGTCGATTCCGGTGAAGAAGGGCGACGCGCTCTACTTCCGCACCCAGTCCATTCTGGACGGCAAGTACGACACCGTGGCGTGGGACCCGGCGATCACCTACACCAACCTGCCGGCCGGCACGGACGCGAACGGGTTGGCGAACACCGTTTTCCGCGCGTCGGCCGACTTCACCTTCGGCGGCAGGCCGTCCTTGGTGACCGTGCCGGTGAACGGCACGTTGCGGCTGACCGGTGACGTGGTCAAGTCCAAGGCGACCTCGGACGACGTGACCGTCGTGATCGAAAAGGGCAATGGTGTCCACGCCGGCACGGAGGTGTTCCGCAAGGTCCTGCCCGCCGCGTCGACCGGCACCTCCGCCATCGACGTGAGCATTCCGGTCAGCACGTTCGAGAAGATGTCGTGGAAGCTGAAGACCGACTCCCCGATCGACGCCTCGGCGGTGAGCTGGGCTCCGAAAGCGCACTACACGGCCGCGCAGGGAGTCGAGTCGGTCGTCGACGCCGCGGGCAATCCCACGCTGGTGATCACCCCGCCGTACGACCTGGACATGTACCCGGCGAACACCCTCGCCGCGCCGCAGCAGTCCTACAAGGCGACCAAGACCGGCCAGTTGAAGGTGCGGCCGAAGGTGTCCCTCAACTTCAACTTCTTCGGTGATGCCAAGATCGCGTTCACGGTGAAGAAGCGCGGCGGGCAGCTGGTCGGCAAACGGGTCTTCGAAGCCAAGGACGCCTCCCCCTTCAGTAGGAAGAACCTGGACCTGACCGTGCCGGTCACCGCCGGCGACGAGCTCTACGTCGACTACTCCACGACGGAGACCAGACTGCTCGGCGCGCTCATCGAGCAGTCCGCGTCGGTCACCTACGACGTGACGTCGAGCTGGCCGGCCTTCACCCCGGCGCCCAGCGCCATGCACGGTTCCGTCGGGCAGGGCGCCTTCGCCCAGCCCTACCGCGGCTGGGGCGTGATCGGCTACCAGGGCAACCGCGACCGCGCCACCCAACCGCTCAAGCAGGCCGAACTCACACTGGACCAGAGCTTCAAGGACGCGCTTCCCAAGGAACCCAAGGAAGCGGACGTCGCGCCTTTCGCCGCGAATCCCCGGCTCACCATGCCGCGCCTCGCGGTGTTCGCCCCCGTTCCCGCCAAGGGCGGCTGGGCCGCCCAGGACGAGTCCTCCTGGGTCACCGCCGCGATGGCGACCAGTTCCCGCCTCGGCGCGGACACCATCGACATCGTCACCGACGCCGACGTAGCGGGCGACCGGGCGGTGATGCGCCGCGGCGTCACCGGCCAGGTGTCGGCCACCCTCGCGGCAGGCCCGTTCGGAGGCACCGTGGTCGGCGGGATCACCGCGGGCTCGGTCGACTACCTCGACCTCAACGGCGACGGCTACCCCGACGTCGTGGGCGCCAAGGAGATCCAGTTCTCCGACACGACCGGCGCGCTCGGCGCCACGCGCGGCACCCTCGGCGGCAACGTCCGCGAGGCGGACAACGTCTCCGGCAACGTGTCGTTCTCCGCGGGCAGCGAGACCGCCACCATCGCCAGCGCACTGGGCATGGCCGCGCCCGACGCGGGCACCAGCGCCAACACCGCCACCACCGGCTCGGTCCAACCGTCGCTCGGCATCGGCGGCAGCCTCGGCGGCGGCGAGTCCGACGTCCGCGTCGACCTGATCGACATCAACGGGGACGGGTTGCCGGACAAGGTGTTCGGCAACGGCGACATCCAGTTGAACCTCGGCTACTCCTTCGCCGGCCGCGAACCCTGGTCTGCCGGACCGATCAACGACGCGTCCACCCGCAACGTCGGCGTCAACCTCGGCTTCAACGTCGACCGCTACGGCTTCGCGGGCGGCGTCTCCGCCGAGCTGGGAACCTCGTTCACCAACGCGAGCATGACGGACGTCAACGGCGACGGCCTCACCGACCGGGTGTTCACCGACGGGGCCAACCCGATCAAGGTCGCGCTCAACACCGGCACCGGCTTCACCGCGCCCGCCCCTTTCCGCGGCAGCTTCCCCGAGATCGCCGTCGACAAGAACGCCAGTCTCGGCGCGGGCGTCTACTTCACCGTCGGCCTGCCCACTCCCGTCGGCGTCTTCGTCTTCAATCCCGGCGTCAACGCGTCCACCGGCATCAGCCGGGCCGAAACCAGCCTGCGCGACGTCAACGGCGACGGCCTGGCCGACCACGTCAAGTCCACCCGGGACAACGAACTGCTGGTCGCGGTCAACAAGACCGGCCGCACCAACCTGCTGCGCTCGGTCAGCCGCCCGATGGGCGCCCGCATCGACCTCGACTACAGCCGGTCGGGCAACACCACCGCCGTGCCGCAGAGCCGCTGGGTGCTCTCCCGCACCACGGTGTTCGACGGCCTCGCGGGCGACGGTGCCGACACGCGCCTGACCACCCACCGCTACGAGCAGGGCCGCTACGACCGGCTGGAGCGCGAGTTCCTCGGCTTCGGCCGCGTCGTGACCGAGGACCGCGACCCCGGTGCCGGCGACGCCGTGCGCCGCACTGTGACCGACGAGTACCGCACCGACGGCTACTACGGCCGCGGCCTGCTCGCCCGTACGCTGACCGCGGACGGCGCGGGCCGCCCGTACCGCGAAACGGTCAACACCCACCGGCTGCACGACACTTCCTCGGGCGCGGAGGCCGACCCGAAGAGCCTGACCGCCACGGTGTTCCCACAACTCACCCGGGTCGAGGAGAAGTTCTACGAGGGCGCGGCCACGGCGGCCAAGACCACGTACACCGACCTCTCGTACGACGGGTACGGCAACGTCGTCCGCACCTTCGACGCGGCCGACGAGGGCGCCGCGGACGACCTGGAGACCACCTACCGGTACAGCGCGTCCGACCCGGCGTGCCGCGACCGCGGCATCACAGGGATCGCCGACGTGCTGCGGCAGAAGGCGGCTGCGACCGGTGCGCTGCTGCGGCACCGCGAGTCCACGGTCGACTGCGCGACCGCCTCGGTGCGCCAGGTCCGCGACTACCTCACCGACGACACCCCGGCGGTCTCGGACCTGGAGTACCACCCGGACGGGAACCTGAAGTCGGTGACCGGTCCGGCGAACGCGACCGGGCAGCGGTACAGGCTGGAGTACGGCTACGACACCGTCGTCGGCGTGCACGTCGAGTCGGTCGTGGACAGCTTCGGGTACCGGTCGTCCTCGTCGCACAACCTGAAGTACGGCCTTCCGGAGCGCAACACCGACCAGAACAACCAGTCGGTCCTGATGTCCTACGACGGCGCCGGGCGCCTGGACACGGTGACCGGGCCGTACGAGAAGGGCGGCGGCCGGGCAACGATCGACTTCGACTACCACCCCGAGGCGGCGGTCCCGTACGCCACGACCAGGCACCTCGACCGCACGGCGACGGACGTGCGCGCGGACACCATCGACACGGTCACCTTCGGCGACGGCCTGGGGCGGGTGCTGCAGACGAAGAAGGACGCCTCGGTGGCCGCGTCGCCGGGGGCGGCGCCCGCCCAGGTGATGACGGTGTCCGGCCGGCTGAAGTTCGACGCCCTCGGCCGCGCGGTGGAGAAGTACTACCCGGTCACGGAGGCCAAGGGTTCCGCGAACACCGCGTTCAACGCCACGTTCGACACCGTGGCCCCGACGAGGGACACCTTCGACGTGCTGGACCGCTCGGTGAAGACGGTCCAGCCGGACGGGGTCACCACGAGCACCGGGTACGCGTTCGGCCTGGACCGGGCGGGGACGACCCGGTTCGAGCGGACGGTGACGGACGGCAACGGCAAGGAGCGCCGTACCTACACCGACGTCCGCGGCGCGACCACGTCGGTGAAGGAGTTCAACGGTCCGACGGTGATCGCGACCGGCTACGAGCTCAACCCGCTGAAGCAGGTCACTGCGATCACCGACGACAAGAACAACGTCACGCGCGCCGAGTACGACGGCATGGGGCGCCGCACCGTGTTCGACAGTCCGGACGCCGGGCGCACCGAGACGCGCTACGACCTCGCCGGGAACATCACGGCGAAGACCACCGCGAACCTGCTGGCCGTGGGCAGGACCGTCGAGTACGACTACGACCACTCGCGGCTGAAGTCGATCCGGTACCCGACGTTCCCGGGCAACAACGTCACCTACGCCTACGGCGCGCCCGGCGCGCCGGACAACGCGGCGTCGCGGGTCACCGAGGTCCGCGACGCGTCGGGGACGACGGCCCGCGCCTACGGGGCGTTGGGCGAGGTGGTCAAGGAGACCCGTACGATCACCGCCGCCGGCGGCGCTCCGCGCACCTACACCACGTCGTGGCGCTACGACGCGTTCAACCGCGTGCTGCAGCTGACCTACCCGGACGGCGAGGTCCTGAGCTACGACTACGACTCCGGCGGCCAGGTCACGCGCGCGACCGGGGTCAAGAACGGGACCGGGTACACGTACCTGGACCGGCTCGACTACGACAAGTTCGGGCAGAAGGTCCTGCAGCAGACCGGCAACGGAGTGCGCACGACCTACTCCTACGACGCCGAGGACCGCAGGCTCGCGGCGCTGAAGTCGGTGGCTCCGAACGGGACCGCGTTCCAGAACCTGGGCTACACGTACGACAACATCGGCAACATCACCGGGCTGGCGAACAACGCGCCGCAGGGCGGGGAGATCGGCGGTCCCAGCACCCAGACCTACGGGTACGACGACCAGTACCGGTTGACTTCGGCGTCCGGGCAGTACACCGACAAGAACAACCGGGTCAACAAGTACACGCTGACCCTGGGCTACGACTCGATCCACAACACCACGAGCAAGTCCCAGCGCCACGAGGTCGCGGGCGGCATCCCGGCCTTCGCGGCGGGCGGCGGGTCCGCCGGCCCGATCGAGCCGGTGGACGACCCGTCGAACCCGGTCGACGTCCAGGACAGGACCAGTTACGACTACGCGTACGCCTACGACGGCACCAAGCCGCACGCGCCGAGCAAGGTCGGGCCGGTCACCCAGGCCTACGACGCCAACGGCAACCTGACCGACACCGTCAACACCGCCGCCGGCGGCAAGCGGCGGCAGTTCGTGTGGGACGAGGAGAACCGCCTCGCCTGCAACCAGGACGCCGCGACGGCCACCGTCCCGCAGGACCCGACCGGTTGCACCGACGCCACCGTCGCCTACACCTACGACGACAAGGGCGACCGCGTCGTCAAGAAGGGCGACGGACTGTCGCTGTACCCGAACCGCAACTACAGCGAACGCGACGCCACGGGCTACAAACACGTCTTCGTCGGCGACAGCAGGCTCACGACCAAGACGGTCGCCGCCACCGGGACCGAGGACGCCCAGTCGTTCTACCACGCCGACCACATCGGCTCGTCGGGGTACGTGACCGACAAGCAGGGCGCGGTCAACGAGCACCTGGAGTACTTCCCGTTCGGGGAGACGTGGGTGGAGGAGCGGACCGGGCAGGCGGACACCCCGTACCGGTTCACCGGCAAGGAACTCGACGCCGAGACCGGGCTGTACTACTACGGAGCCCGCTACTACAACCCGAGAACCCAGCTGTGGGCCGGCGCCGACCCGGCGCTGCCCGACTACCTCGACAAAGACCTCGCGGGCGGCATCGGCGAACCGCGCAACCTCGCCGCCTACACGTACACGCACAACAACCCGGTCAAGCTGACCGACCCGACCGGCAAGTGGCCGAAGATGCCGTCGTGGAAGACGATCGGCCACACCACCCTGGACGTGGTCGGCATGGTCCCGGTCGTCGGTGAGGTCGCCGACCTGGGCAACGCGGGCTGGTACGCGGCGGAAGGCGACTACGGCAACGCCACCCTGTCCGCCGCCTCGGCCATCCCGGGCTTGGGCTACATGGCGAACGCGGCCAAGTTCGGCAACAGGGCCATCGACGCCGTCCAGGCGGCCAAGAACGCCGACAACGCCGCCGACTTGGCGACAACAGCCAAGGCCGCCGACGCGCCGCCCGCCCCGAAGCCGGACACACCGACCTCGTGCATCACGAACAGCTTCACCGGTGACACTCCGGTCCTGATGGCCGACGGCGCCCGCAAACGGATCGACGAGGTCGAGATCGGCGATCAGGTCATCGCCACCGACCCGCAGACCGGGGAGAGCGGCCCCCGCACGGTCACCCGTCTGATCACCGGCTACGGCGAGAAGTCCCTGGTGGAGATCGCCGTTGCCAACCCGGACGGCTCGGCGGGCAAGGTCGTCGCGACCGACGGCCACCCGTTCTGGATCCCGGCCCTCGGCCGCTGGGTGGACGCCGGCAAGATCACCCCCGGCACCCTCCTCCAGACCGGCAGCGGCACGTACGTGCAGGTCACCGCGGTCCGCGCATGGACCGAGGTCGAGCGCGTCCACAACCTCACCGTCGACGACATCCACACGTACTATGTGCTGGCGGGTAATAGTTCGGTACTGGTCCACAATTGCGCCGGCTACTTCCCGGGACACGCCGACTCATGCACATGTGAGGGCATCGGCGACATCACGCCAAAGGCGACGACCCCCAAGGCCACCACTCCGGGCGACACCTTTACGGGTCACGCCATGCAGCGACTGGAGCGGCGCGGGGTCTCGGAGGAGGACGCTCGGAGTGTTCTCGGGAGAGAGCCCTTCTCCTATTTCCACGAAGGCCAATGGAAGTCGGGCTACTACGATCCCAATTCAAAGGTGTTCGTCGGTAAGACCATCGACGGCAACGTGAACACAGTGATGACCAATGTGGACAAGGCTTACATCAACCGCCTCCAGAACCAGAGAGAGCGCTGACCGTGGCAGACGTGAGGATCACATATGACGAGGGGGCGAATGCGGCGTACCTCTACTTCACCGAACCGCATGCGCGCCCGAGGGTGGCACGCATGTACCCGTGCGATCCGGTTGAGGTCGGAGGCATGATCAACCTCGACTTCGACGAGAACGGGTGCCTCATCGGCCTCGAAGTGCTGGCGGCCAGTTCAAAGCTGCCGCAGTACGTACTCGATGCGGCGGAGCGAGTCGACAGATGAATCCGGCGGGGTCGAGTGCGGTGTTCGGCTAGTCCGCAGCGGGCGGGGTCGTGGCCAGTTCCAGGGCTTCCAGGACCGTGTCGCGGAACAGGGTGGCCTTGTAGGCGGTTTGCGGCAGGGGGCGGCAGCGGGTGAGTACCGTCGCGGCCGCGGCCGCGAGGGTCGCGGGGGTGGCCTCGCGGCCGATCAGGGCGGCCTCGACCTCGGGCAGCCGCAGCGGGACCCGGGCGACTCCGCCCGCCGCGACGGCGGCGTGCGTGATGGTGGCGCCGTCCAGCGCGAGGCGGGCGGTGGCCTCGACCAGGGGCCATTCGGCGTGGGCCCGGCTGATGGTCCGGTGGCAGGCGGCGCGTTCGCCGGGCAGCGGCGCCGGCAGCCGGACCGCGGTCAGGATGCGGTCCGGCGCCAGCAGGTGGTCGGCGCGGAAGAGCCGGTCGCCGTCCCCGTACAAGTCGGCTACGGTGCGCGGGGATTCGCCGTGGACCTCGGCCTCGGCGTCGTAGGTGAGCAGGGCCATCGCGAGGGTGGACGGGTGCGGGGCGACGCACGGGCCGTCGCCGCTGACCACGCCGAAATGGTGGTCGCCCTCGCGCGCGGGGCAGCCGGTGCCGCCCTTCTGGAAGCAGCTGACGTGCGGATTGCGGTAGTACCAGCAGCGGTTGCGCTGCAGCAGGTTGCCGCCCAGCGTGCCCGCGGCACGGATCTGCGGGGTCGCCGCGCTCCCGGCCGCCGCCGCCAGCGCCGGCCAGCCGGCGCGCACCCGCGGATCGGTGGCCAGCGTGGCGAGCGTGGTCAGGGCGCCGACGCGCAGCCCGCCGCCGGGCAGCGGTGTGCAGCCGCGCAGGCTGTCGGCGCCGTCGAGGTCGGTGAACGGGCCCGGGGAGAGGCCGCTGCGCTGCCGGGCGGTGGTGTCCGTACCGCCGGCGCGCAGTTCCCCGCCGCGGGCCTGGACGGCGGCCGAGAGGTCGGTGAGGGCGGGCTCGGTGTTCACGTACCCAGTCCTTCCAGGAGCCGGTCGGGGCGGATGGGCATGTCGTACGGGCGCCAGCCGGTCGCGTCGTGGACCGCGTTGGCCAGGCACGCCGCGGTGGGCAGTGTGGCGATCTCGCCGAGGCCGACACCGCCGCCGGGGACGTGTTCGAAGCCCTCCTGATGGAAGTGGACGGTGATCTCGGGGGTGTCGCCGATGCCGGGGATGCGGTAGTCCTCGAGGTTGTCGGTGAGCACCCGGCCGGTGGCCGGGTCGACGCGCCGCTCCTCGAACAGCGCGTAGCCGATGCCCTGGATGACGGCGCCCTCGCACTGGCTGCGGGCGAGCCGCTCCTCGTGGATGCGGCCGGCGGCGATGCCGCTCCACACCCGCAGCGGGCGGATCCGGCCGAGCCGTGTGTCCACCTCGACCTCGGCGACCTGCACCGATCCGGTGAAGCCGCGGCCGATGGCCACACCGCCCGTGGTGAAGTTCAAGGGGGTCACGTAGCCCCGGTGGTCGCGGGTTCGTCGGCCGGTCACCCGGATGCCGTGCGCCGTGTCCAGCCGGGCGGCGATGTCCTGGCCGCCGCCGAGCGCGTCGCGGAGCTTGGCGACGGCGTCCGCGGCGGCGGGCACGAGGGAGGGGGTGGTGCGGCTGCCTCCGGAGGTGGGGCCGTGGACGGCGTCGCTCCGGCCGACCTCGGCGCGGACCCTGCCCTCCGGTACGCCGAGCCCCTGGGCGACGGCCCGGCGCAGCACGGTGCGCGAGCCCGTACCCATGTCCTGCACGGCGCAGCGGGCGACGACGACGCCGTCCTCGACGGTGAGCTCGACCTCGGTGACGGGGTCGACGAAGTACAGCCAGTTGGCCGCCGCGACGCCGACGCCGCGGCGGAACCGCCCGGTGCCGCCGCGGGTGCCCGCCCAGAGGGGCAGGGCTGCGGCGTGGTCGTACAGGGCGTGCCGTTTGGGGTTGCCGTCCCAGCGGCGGCGCAGGGCGATCGGGTCCTGGCCGAGCCGGAGGGCCATCTCGTCGACGGCCTGCTCCAGGGCCCAGCACATCGTGGGTCCGCCCGGGCCGCGGAAGGGGGCGCCCGCCGGGCGGTGGGTGACGGTGTCGAAGTCGCGGAGCCGGCGCGGGGCCTTGCCGTACATGAACCGGGCCAGTGCCGCCACGGTGCCGCCGATCGAGACCCCGCCGTCGCTGTCCGCGTCCATGGCCAGCGCACTCAGGTCGCCGGCCCCGTCCGCGACCATGGCCAGCTGGATCCGGGTCCCGGGCCGGTATCCGCCGTCGGTGAGCTCCTCGTCCCGCTCCAGCACCACGCGCACCGGGGCGCCGTGCAGCCGGGCCAGCTCGACCGCGGCGACGACGTCGGGGGTCAGTCCCATCTTGCAGCCGAAGCCGCCGCCCACGTGGACGGCCCGCGCCACGACCTGGTCGACGGGTACGCCGAAGCGCTCGGCGGCGAGTTGGGCCGTCTGCTTCACGGACTGTGTGGACACCTCCAGGTGGAGGGCGCCGTCGATCCACTGGGCCAGGCAGGCGTGCGGTTCGAGCGGGGTGTGGGTCTGCGCGGCGGTGGTGAACACGCCTTCCACCACTCGTTCGGGGCTGCGTTCGCGGGCCTGGATGATGCGGCGTACGGCGGTGGCGGGGCGCTTGCTCATGGCGGACGGGCCGCGCCGGTTGCCGCGCCAGCGGGCGGGCACCAGTTGGGGGGTCTCGCCGGATCCCGGCGCCCGTTTGCGCGCCGCCTTGTCCTCGTAGACGAGCGGGCCCTCGCCGGCCCGGGACCGGCCCACGTCGAGTGCCGCCGGCAGCACCTCGTAGTCCACCTTCACGCGCGCCGCGGCGGCCCGCGCGGAAGCCCGGTCCGGCGCCGCGACGGCTGCCACGGGCTGGCCGACGTACCGCACCACTCCGTCGGGAGGCAGTAGCGGGACGAAGGGGAGGTCTCCGGCTTCCAGTGAGCGTACGTGGGCGTGCGCGTGCGGCGAGCGGATGATCACCCCCTCCAGCAGTCCCTCGGGGCGCAGGTCCGTGGTGTAGCGGGCCGATCCGTCGATCTTCTCGGGAGCCTCGGCGCGGGGTACCGACGGCTCCTGGGCGCCGGTCGGCGCCGTGTCGTAGTCGCCCGCGCAGGCGGCGGCCACCGCGTTGAAGATCGCCTCGTACGCCCCGCAGCGGCACAGGTGGCCGGCCAGGGCGTCGGCGATCTGCTCGCGTCCCGGCCTGGTGCGGCCGTGCGCGGCCCGCCACCGCTCGTGGAAGGCCGCCGCCTCGACCACGAATCCGGGGGTGCAGTAGCCGCACTGGAGGGCGTCCTCGCCCGCGAAGGCACGCGTCACCGGGTGGCCGGACAGGCCCTCGACCGTCGTCACCCGTCGGCCGGCGAGCACGACTGCCGGCGTCAGGCAGGACACCCTGGGCTCGCCGTCGACCTGGATCGTGCAGGCCCCGCACACCCCGCCCGCGCAGACCAGCTTGGTGCCGGTCAGGCCCAACTGGTCGCGCACCACCTCCACGGCGGCCGGGTCGTCCTCCACGTCCACCGCGCGCCGGGCGCCATTGACCTCGAACTCCACGAGACGTACTCCTCAGCCGTGGGGCGGCGACCGCTGGGCCTCGCGCTCGCCTTCACGGTCCTTGATATCCCGATCCCGGGGGCGGCGCAGTTCGGCAGGCGCGTCCGTACGGGCGATGACGGAAGCCTTACGTCCGGGCGTGGAGCGGGTGCGCGGGCGGGGCGGTTGCGTAGCGTCCGTGTCATGCGAGTACTCGTCACCGGAGGCGCGGGGTTCATCGGCGCCCACGTCGTCACGGCACTGGCCGGGGCCGGCCACGAGCCCGTGGTCCTGGACGTACTGCTGCCGGCCGCGCACCCCGGGCCGCCCGACCTGCCCGATGCCGAACTGCTGCGGGCGGACGTCCGCGACGCGCAGGCGGTGCGCTCGGCGCTGCGCGGGGTGGACGCGGTGTGCCATCAGGCGGCGATGGTCGGGCTGGGGAAGGACTTCGCCGACGCGCCGGCGTACGTCGGCTGCAACGACCTGGGGACGGCCGTGCTGCTGGCGCAGATGGCGGATGCGGGGGTGGGCCGGCTGGTGCTGGCGGGGTCCATGGTGGTCTACGGGGAGGGACGGTACGAGTGCGGCCGCGACGGGGTCCAACGGCCGGGGCCGCGTGCGGTCGGCGATCTGGAGGCGGGCCGGTTCGAGCCGTGCTGCCCGGTGTGCGGGGCCGAGCTGGCCCCCGGCCTGGTGGCCGAGGACGCCCCGGCGGATCCGCGCAATGTGTACGCGACGACGAAGCTGGCGCAGGAACACCTGGCGGCCGCCTGGGCCCGGTGCGTCGGCGGACGGGCGGTGTCGCTGCGCTACCACAACGTGTACGGGCCCGGCATGCCCCGCGACACCCCGTACGCGGGGGTGGCCTCCTTCTTCAGGTCTGCTCTGGCCAGGGGCGAGGCGCCGCGGGTGTTCGAGGACGGGGCCCAGCGCCGGGACTTCGTTCACGTACGGGACGTGGCCTCGGCCAATGCGGTGGCGCTGGAGGCGGTGGGAGGCCGCCCGGCGGGTTCCTTCGCCGCGTACAACACGGGCAGCGGCGAGCCGCACACGATCGGCGAGATGGCCTCGGCGCTCGCGGCCGCGCACGGTGGTCCCGAGCCGGTGGTCACGGGTGAGTTCCGGCTCGGCGACGTCCGGCACATCACCGCCGACTCGGGGCGGCTGCGGCGCGAGCTCGGGTGGCTGCCGCGGGTGGGCTTCGCCGAGGGGATGGCGGAGTTCGCGCGTTCGCGGCAGCGCGCCTCGTCCGGCGTCTCCCCGGAGGCATAGCCGGTACCACCCGGTTCTCGTCGCTCAGATCTGGCCGTGCTGGTCCTTCGGGTGTCCGCAGCGCACGCGCGGGGATCCCGTGCCGAGATCGGGGCCGGTGTGATCGATGAAGGTGTTCACACACACCTCGTGGCTGTTGCCCCGGTAGCGCGGGCAGAGGCAGAAGTGAGGGGTCGGCGGCGGATTCTGCTGCCCCATGCACCGGTCCCCCACGAACCAGTCACGCTCCTCGGGCAGCAGCTCCGTGCCGGCCCTCCGCAGGATCTCCGCGGCCTCGTGCTGCGCCCCGGCGACCAGCGCCGAGGCTTCCGCCAGCGCCTTCATCTGCCCGTCGGTCCGCTGGTCCGGCTTCGCGTCGTCGGACACCGTGCCCTCCTCCGAGTGGTCGAGGCCAACGTCGTACCAGAGAGCCGGCGCCGGATCGGGCGGGGCGCGCCCGAGCCGGCGCGCGCCCCGGTCCGTGTTGAGCCGGTCGGAGCAACTACCGCGCGAGGCCTTCGAGGGGGCGGGACGCGTGCGCCGTGTCCAGGACGGCGGCGACGGCCTGCGCGAGCTGCGGGATCCGGTGCGCGGGGATCCCCGCGATGTTGATCCGGCCGGAGGTGGTGCCGTAGACGGCGAACCGCAGGCGCAGGTCGAGCATGTCCTGCGCGGTGAGCGGCAGCATGGAGAACATGCCCTTCTGCCGTGCGAGTGCCCGGGCTCGGGGTTCGTGCCCCAGGGCGCCCAGGTGGCTCGTCAGGTCGGTCCGGTTGGCGACGATCCGGCCCCGCATGACCTCCAGTTCCGCCCGCCATGCGGCCCGTAGCCCGGTGTCCTCCAGGATCGTCGTCACGACGGCTGCGCCGTGCTCCGGCGGCATCGAGTAGAGCGTGCGGGCGGCGTTCTGCAGGGCGGTCTCCGCGTTCCTCAGCGCCCGGCCGGACGTGCCGAGGACGATGGCGCAGCCGGTGCGGTCGCTGTAGAGGCCGAAGTTCTTGGAGCAGCTGACGGCTATCAGCATCTCGGGCACGCGCGCGGCCAGGATGCGCGTGGCCAGCAGGTCTGCCTCCAGCCCGTCGCCGAGCCCGTGGTAGGCGAGGTCGACGAAGGGGACCCAGCCGTCGCGGGCGGCCAGCTCGGCCATCGCCTCCCACGCGTCCATCGTGGGGTCGGCTCCCGTCGGGTTGTGGCAGCACCCCTGGAGCAGGACGACGTCGTTGCGCCGGACCCCGCCCAGTTCCCGCAGCACTCCCTCGGCGTCGAAGTCGCCCTCGGCGTCGCGCCAGCCGTAGGTGCGCACCTTCAGCCCGGCGGCCTCCAGGATGGGCCGGTGGTTGACGTACGCCGGGTCGCTGATCCACACCGTGGTGCCGGGGCGCGTCCGGTGGATCAGGTCGGCCAGCAGCCGCAGCGCGCCGGAGCCCGCGACGGTCTGTACGGTCACGGCCCGGTCGGCCGGCGCCTCGGGCCCCAGGACCATGGTCTGCATCGCGCGGTTGAAGCCGGTGTTGCCGGAGAGTCCCCGGTACTCCTTGGACTCGGCGCGTTCCGCCAGGCGCGTCTCGGCCTCGCGTACGGCGGCCATGACGGGCGTGCGGCCCGTGTGGTCGCGGTAGACGCCGAGTACGAGGCCGAGGCGCTCGGGCCGCTCGTCGGCGGCGAACTCCGCGGTCAGGTCCCACAGCGGGTCGGTGGGCGGCGGCGGGAGGAGCTCAAGCATGTGCGGGAACCTTGGGTCGTGGGCGGCGGTTGGCGAGGACGACGCCGGCGGTGATGAGGGGAACGCCGATCAGCACGGCGAAGGTCGGGGTCTCCCCGAGCAGGGGGATGGCCAGCAGGACGACGGCCGCGGGGCTGAGGCTGCCGCCGACGGAGCTGCGCTCGGCGCCGAGCCTGCGGATGGCGACGGCGTAGAGCAGGCCGGCGCACAGCCCGACTCCGAGCCCCTGCACGACGAGGAACAGGGCGATGTCGCTGCCCGCCGCGTGCGCGAGGCCCGTCGGGAGCACTCCGGTCAGGACCAGGAGCCCGATGACCGCGAAGGAGGGCAGGCACAGCAGGCCGATCGATCCGACGGGGTCGAGGTCCACGTCCCGCAGCCCCACCGTGTACAGGGCCCACAGTCCGCTGGCCACCAGGAGCGTGCCGGCCCCCTCCAGGACGTCCGCGTCCACCGGGACGACGTAGCGCCAGACGAGGGCGGCGACGCCGACCGCGATCAGGGCGAGCCCGGCGGTCTGGGTGCCCCGGGGGGCGCCGTGCCCGCGGGCGGCCATGAGCGCGGAGACGAACAGCGGGACCATGCCGGGCACGATCGAGCCGACGAAGGCGGCCGAGGTCAGGGCGCCGCCGTGCATGGCCGCCAGGAAGAACGGCACTCCGGCACCACAGATGATCTTTATCGCGGGGCCCGGCCGGACGGCTGCGATGCGGTGGCGCCTGCGCCAGAGCGCGGGGAGCAGGACGACGAGCGGGACGCCGAACCGCAGCAGGGCGGCGTCGGCCGGCAGCAGGGTGGAGGTGCTGAGGGCCCGGGCGCTGAGCGCGAAGGCGGCCCAGATCGACACGGTCACGACCAGTGCCAGTACGCCTTCGGTCTGCGGGGAGAGGCGGAGCCGGCCGGGGTTTCCGGCCGGCGGGGCCGCCGTATCGGGAGGCGCGGTCGCCCCGGTGGTGTTCGTCGCGACCACGGATATTGCTCCAGCCGTATGGGTCCGGACCGGTCTGGTCCGTTCCCTGGCAACGCTAGGGCTTCGGCCGGGGCAGCCGATTGCCAGTTCTGCCTCTCGGACATACGTTTGGGGCAGAATCTGCCAAGGATCCCGCGGGATCCACCGAGGAGTGGCCGTGGACGCAGTCGATCTGCAGATCATCAGGGAATTGCAGGCCGACGGCCGCCTGAGCAACCAGGACCTGGCCGACCGCGTCCGGCTCTCCCCGTCGCCCTGCCTGCGCCGGGTCCGGCGCCTGGAGGAGGCGGGCCTCATCCGCGGCTACACGGCCATGGTCGACCAGGTCGCCTTCGGGCTCCCGGTCACGGTCTTCGTCCGCATCCGCCTGGAGCGCCACACGCCGGAGGCGGTCGCGCTCTTCGAGCAGCACGTCGCGGTCATCGAGCACATCCAGGACTGCTACCTGATGGCCGGGAGCAGCGACTACCTGCTGCGCGTGGTGATCGAGGACCTGGCGGCGTACGAGGCCCTGGTCCGCCACCGGATCCACGCCATCCCCGGCATCGCCTCGATCGAATCGAGTTTCGCGTACGGCAGCGTCAAGCAGTCCCGTACGTACCCGCGCCCCGCCCGGGGCGGGACGGGACGCCCGGGGGGTCCGGCCAACCCTGCGACTTGATAGGCAAGCGGCCACTTGCCTATCCTGTGGTCGTGGCCGACGACCTCTTCAAAGCCCTTGCCGACCCCACTCGGCGCACCATCCTCGACGAGCTCGCGGAGAAGTCCGGACTGACGCTGTTCGAGATCTGCGCGCGACTGAGCATGAAGCACCGGCTCGGCATCTCGCGCCAGGGGATCTCCCAGCACCTGGCCGTGCTGGAGGCCGCCGGACTCGTCGAGACCAGGCGGGAGGGCCGCTGCAAGTTCCACGACCTGAACACGGAACCGCTGCGGCAGATAGCCGAGCGGTGGCCCGTCCCCGACCGGTCCGCCCCATCCGACCCGTCCGCCCCAGCCGATCCGCTCGTACCGGAAGAGAGCGCTCCATGAAGATCCACCTGACCAGCGTCTTCGTCGACGACCAGGCCAAGGCCCTGCACTTCTACACCGAGGTCCTCGGCTTCGTGAAGAAGCACGACGTCCCGGTGAGTGAGACGGACCGGTGGCTGACCGTCGTCTCGCCCGAGGAGCCCCGCGGCACCGAGCTCCTCCTGGAGCCCTGCGGCCACCCGGCCGCCAAGACCTACCGCGACACGCTCGTCGAGGACGGCATCCCGCTCGCCCAGTTCGCCGTCGACGACGTGGAAGCGGAGTACGAGCGCCTGAGCGGCCTCGGCGTGCGCTTCACCCAGGATCCGCTCGCCATGGGCCCCGTCACCACCGCCGTCTTCGACGACACCTGCGGCAACCTGATCCAGATCGCCACGAAGCCGAAGCCGCAGTAGGCGGCCGGACCGGCTCGGACCCGCCTGCCGTCTCCCCCATCCGGGCGCCCTCCGCACCCGTCCGGCATGGCGCCCGATCCCTGCGGCGGCCCACGGTGGATGCCGGCGCCGATGCCTCCGACCCCGCAGGAGAGGCCCGTGAGCCACCCCAGCCCCCGAGGAACCCGTAGCCCCGGATCCGCCGGAGCCGGCGGTGACACCACCGGTCAGGCCGGAGTCATCGGCATCGGACTCGCCGCCGTGCTGACGTTCTCGCTCGCGCAGGGTTCCTGGCAGTGGTTCGCGACGTACATCGGGGCGACTCTGCTCGCGGTGATCTTCGCCTTTCGGGGGCGCCCGGAGTGGACGCCCGGGCGCGGGGACCTGGGCCCGCGACCGGAGCCGGACGAGGAAGGGCCCGGACGGCCGATGAGCGGGTGGCCCTCGGGTACGCCGACGCCGTCGCCACCGCGCCTGCGCCGCTCGGGCTCCGGGTCGCGCCGGACCGGCACGGGGCTGCCGGGTCGCAGTGCATCGGGCTTTAGCCAGGTGGTGAAGCGGTTCTCAGAAGTGCTCTGACCGCACGTCAGAGCGGACGATTCTGCTGCTCGATGTACTGACGGACGATCGACAGCTTCGCCCCGCCGACCGGCCCGGCGAAGCGTGAGCCGGACCAGTCGTTGAGCCCGCCAGTAGTGCCGGATACGCTCCGGAGACTCCTGGCGGAGCCTGCGGGAACTGACGCCCTTGAGCCAGTTGACCACCTTCGACAGGGCCACCTTCGGCGGGAAGTTCACCACAAGGTGGACGTGGCCGTTCTTACCATTGAACTCGATCAGCTCGCACTCGAAGTCCTCGCAGACGGTGCGCACGATCTCCTCCATCCGCTTGAGATGCGCGTCGTTGAAGACCGGGTGCCGGTGCTGCGTTGTGAAAACCAAGTGGGCATCAAGCGCGAAAATGCAGCGCTTGCCTGTACGGATGTTCTGCATTTCATCCATAAACCAACTGCAGTACGGTGAGCCACATGCAGCTTCGGTATTCCTTCCGTCTCTACCCGAACGGGCCCCAGCGCAGCGCGCTGGCCCGTGCGTTCGGGTGTGCGCGGGTGGTCTACAACGACGCGCTGCGCGCTCGTGAGACCGCCCGTGCGGGCGGTGAGGCATTCCCGAAAACGGGAGACCTGTCCAAGCTGCTGATCACCGAAGCGAAGAGGACCGAGGAGCGGGCCTGGCTCTGCGAGGTGTCCGCTGTAGTTCTCCAGCAGTCCCTCCGGGACCTGGACACCGCGTACCGGAACTTCTTCGACGGCCTCAAGGGCAAGCGCCCGCGTATGGGCGCGCCCCGGTTCAAGTCCCGGAAGGACAACCGCCAGGCCGTTCGGTTCACCGCCAACGCCCGCTGGAAGATCACGCGCGGCGGAGGCCTGTCGCTTCCGAGGATCGGCGATGTGCGGGTGAAGTGGTCCCGTTTGCTTCCTTCGATCCCGTCCACGGTGACCGTGATCAAGGACGCGTCCGGCAGGTACTTCGCGTCGTTCGTCGTCGAGACCGACCCCGTTGCACTGCCAGAAACGGACGCGGTGGTCGGCATCGACCTGGGCCTGACTCACTTCGCGATCCTCTCGGACGGCACTAAGATCGAAAGCCCCCGCTTCCTGCGCCGGGCCGAGAAGAAGCTGAAGAAGGCACAGCAGAACCTGAGCCGGAAGGCGAAGGGATCTGCGAACCGGGCGAAGGCCCGGATCAAGGTTGCCCGCGCCCACGCACGGACCGCCGATGCGCGGCGCGAGTTCCACCACCAGCTCTCCACCAAGCTGATCCGTGATAACCAAGCGGTGGCAGTGGAGGACCTGGCGGTCAAGGGGCTCGCCCGCACCAGGCTGGCCAAGTCCGTCCACGACGCCGGATGGTCGGCATTCGTCGCGATGCTGGAGTACAAGGCTGCCCTGTACGGGCGTACCTTCCACCGCATCGGACGGTTCCAACCGACCTCGCAGGTCTGCTGCGTGTGCGGCGCCAAGGACGGCCCCAAGCCCCTGAACATCCGGGAATGGACGTGCGGAGAGTGCGGGGCCGTCCTGGACAGGGACATCAACGCGGCGGTCAACGTCGCCAAGGCCGCCGGACTGGCGGTGCCAGCCTGTGGAGCGCAGGTAAGACCGGGACTCGTCCCGGCACAGCGCGAAGAATCAGGAACCCACCGAGACGGTCAGACGACCGTGGCAGGAATCCCCTCCCGCTAGGGAGAGGAGCGGAAGTCAACGGGACCTCGCGGAGTCCTACGACCTGGTGGGCTTCGACCCCCGGGGAATCGGCCAGAGCGCACCGATCAGCTGCGGTGGCGCGCTCCCGCTGAAAGACTCCGACCCCGCCGACGGAGCCGGCCTGCTGCGCGCCACGGAGGCGGCGCGGCGCGCCTGCCAGGAGCATTCGGGGCCCGTCCTGCCGTACGTCGGCACGGTCAACGTCGCCCGGGACCTCGACGTGCTGCGCCAGGCCCTCGGGGACCGGAAGCTGAACTACCTCGGCTGGTCCTACGGCACGCGGATCGGTGTCACGTACGCCGCGCAGTTCCCGCAGCGCACCGGGCGGATGGTGCTCGACGGGGTGGACACCCTCTCCGACTCCCTGGCCGAACAGGCGCTGGACACCGCGCGGGGACGCCAGCGCGCGTACGACGCCTTCCTCGCCTGGTGCGCCGGCCTGAAGGGCTGCGTGTTCGCGGGGACGAACCGGGCGGAGGCGAACGAGCGGACCGAGGCGCTCGTCGCGGAGCTCGACGAGAAGCCGCTCGATGCGAAGGGCGGTACGAAGGGCGACGCGAAGGGCGGTGGGAAGTTCGACGGGCGGGACCTGGCGCTCGCGCTCGTGAACAACCTGTACGCACCGGCGCAATGGCCCGACTTGGCCCGTGGGCTCGGGGCTCTGGTACGCGACCGGGACCCCTCGGGGCTGCTCGAATCCGCCGAGCCCGAGGCCGACAACGAGGCCGCGGCCTGGGCGGCCGTGAGCTGCGCCGACTACCCCGACCGGGGCGTCGGCGGCGATCCGAAGGCGTTCCAGCGGCAACTCGACGCCCTGCGGCCCGAGTTCCTCGGTGTCTCCAGGATCTTCGGACCGGCTCAGCTCACCGAGATCGCCTACTGCCACAGCTGGCCCGCGCCCGTCGACCCCACGGCCGACATCCGCCACGTCGACGGCCCGCCGATCCTGCTGGTCGGCGTCCGGGGCGACCCGGCCACCCCGTACGCGTGGACGGAGCAGACCGCGCGCGTGCTCGGCAATGCCGTCGTCCTCGACTACAAGGGCGAGGGGCACACCGGATTCACCCGCTCCGACTGCGTGAACCAGTACGTCGAGCGCTACCTCCTGGAGGGCAGGCTGCCGCACTCTACGGCGGCGTGCCCCGCCGAGGAGGTCGACGCCGAGGGCCATGAGGCCGTCAGGCCCTCGGAGCATCACCGGGAGGCGGCCGGCCGGTGAGCCCGGCGGCACCGGCGCGGCCCCGGGACCAGCGCCCGAACCCGCCCTGACGACGGAACCGTGACCGCCGCATGAGCGAGCTGTAACGGTCTTCGCGGGTACGTGAATCAGGGGCCGGAGCGGGCATCCTGACGAGACCGATCCCAGTTCGTCAGCAGCCACGGGGGCTCACGATGCGCGCTTTCCGCAAGACCACCCACGCCCGGACGCTCGGCGCCCTCGGCCTCGCCGCGGCCACGCTCCTGGCCACCGCGGCCTGCGGGCCGAGCGACGACAAGCCCGGCCCGACCCCGCCGCCGAAGTCCTCCGCCTCCCCGTCCGCATCCCCTTCCTCGTCTCCGTCTCCCTCCGCGTCCGCGCCGGCCACGCCCCGTACCTCCGCGCCGTCCTCCCCCAGGCCCTCCGCCTCCTCCTCCCGGCCGGCCCGTCCGGGCGAGGCCGAGGGCGAGGCCACGGGCATCGACGGCAACTGCGCCGACGAGAACACCCGTGTCACGGTGGAGTGGGCCGTGCCGCCCGCCAAGGACGACTCGAAGCTCCTGCTGAGCGTCAAGAACGTCGGCGACAAGCCCTGCACGCTGAAGAGCCACCCGGTGCTCCGGCTCAATGACGGCAACGGCCGGCTCGTGGGGGTGTTCGCGAACTCCAAGCCCCAGCAGTGGGTGACCCTCGCCCCGGGCAAGGAGGCGTACGCGGGTCTGCTCCTGCGCCAGAGCAACAAGGAGGTCAGCACCTTCGTCAAGAACATGGCGTTCGCGCCGCACGGCCAGCGCCCCGACAACAACACGGGCGAGGGCCTGCTCCTGCAGATGCCTCAGGGCGGTGTGTACGTGGACGACAAGGCCCGCGTGACGTACTGGAACAGCAGCTCGGAGGCTGCCGTGTCACCGCTGTTCGCCCACTGAGCCCGCGCTCACGTCCTCACAGCCGCCGGTCACGGGGTCCTCGGGCCCCGTGGCCAATACCTGCTTCCACTGCTCCCGCTCGCCGGCGAGGCCACGCTGCGCAGGCTCGGCGTACCACGCCCAGGCCTCGGTGCCCGCGGTGCCCGTCGTCGATCCGGACTGCACCGCGATGACGTACTGGCTGCCGGGCTCCAGGACGGCGTAGCGGTCCGGGTCCTCCGTGGCGTACCGGCCGGGGGCGCCACCGTTCTTCACCCCCTGCGTGACGTCCAGGGCGGCTCCGAACTCGCCCTTCAGGGTGTCGAGGGTCTTCACCCGGGTCGTCAGGTAGGCGCTGCCGCCCTCCTCCCGGTAGCGGGCGTTCTCGACGGCCTCTACGACGGCCACGCCCTGGGACTTCGCCGCGACGACCTCGTCCCGGCTCAGGTCCGGGCCGCACACGGCGTGCGCCCCGGGCCCCTGGGCGGCCACGGTGAACCAGGCCGCACCTGCGGCGGGGGCGCCGGCGGCGAGGCACCCGCCGATCCGTGCCTTCACGCTCACGTTCAGCCCCACAGCTTCCGGTAGTTGCCCCTGTCGACGTCGGTCGGCACGTCGGGGTACTGGACCACCTCGGGCCACATCACCGATCGCACGGCGCTCTTGCCGCTGCCGGACGGGGCCGGGGCGACGAGCAGCGCGCGACGATCGTTTCAGCACGGCGGACCGGCGGGTGTGCGCGGCGTCCTCGACCGGGCCGGAGTGGCCCACCGGTTCCCTTGACCGTTCAGTGGGCGACGTTTTCGGCCAGGTATTCCTCCCAGGTCCGCTTGCCCGCCGCCCGGTCGGGCGCGGTCAGGGCGCCGGACCGGAAGCCCGCACCGATCTTCCCGGGGATGAAGACCGGGAGGACGGGGCGGCGCTTGCCCGCTGCTCGCAGCCAGTCCTTCGCCAGGCGGTCGGCCGTGTACACCGTGGGCCCGGCGAGGTCCGGCACCCTGCCCCAGCCTCCGGCCGGCGGCGCCCCTTCGCCCGGCTCTCCCAGGGCCAACTCGATCAGCCGGTCCGCCACATCGCCCTGGTTCACGGGCTGACAGACGGTGCCGGTCGGCACGATGACCACCGGCAGCTTCGACAGGACCCCGAAGGCCATGTTCAGCAGCTCGGGAAACTGGGTGGCCCGCAGATTGGTCCAGCCGATGCCCGAGGCCTCCAGGAGCCGCTCCCCCTCCAGCTTGATCCGGTAGTAGGGGTACGGGATGCGGTCGATGCCGACGATCGAGACGTTGACGATGTGCTCGACCCCGGCGCGTCCCGCGGCCTCCAGCAGGTGCTCGAAGGCCGGGACGTCGTTCTTGAAGTGCCGGATGTCGGTCGCGCAGTGGATGACCGTGCCGACGCCGGTGAACGCCTCGTCCAGACCGGTACCGGCTGCCAGGTCACCGGTGAACCAGGCCACTCCCGGGTCGTCCGGCAGCGTGGTCCTGCGGGTGAGGGCCCGCACCGGCAGCCCGGTGCGGCGCGCCCGGTCCAGGACCTGGCGGCCGAGCACCCCTGTCGCACCGGTCACCATGATCGCGTCGTTCTTCATCAGTCACAGCCCTTCTCGTGTTGCCGTCACCCATGAAGAACCGACGACTCATGCGTTCTGTGACAGCCCCGGCAGCTGTTTCGCCAGGAAGGCCAGTTTGTCCGGGTTACGGACGATGCGGACGCCGGTGATCCCTCCCTCGCCGGCCTCCAGCGCACCGAACGAGGTCAGCTCGCCGTCCTCCCAGCCGAGCACCACCGGAGTGCCGTTCGCCTCGACGATCTCGATGCGCACCCCGTTCACCCACCGGGCGAACAGACCCGCCAGGAACCGGGCCACCATCTCCCGGCCGACGACCGGCCGGCGCGCCGCGGTCACCTTGCCCCCGCCGTCCGACCACGCGACCACCTGGTCGGCGAGCAGCGCCTCCAGCTGCGCCATCGCCCCCTCCGCCGCCGCCTCCAGGAACCGGGACAGCAGTTCCCCGCCCGGCTCCTGCGCGGAGGCGAACCTCGGCCGGCCGTCCGCCAGATGCTGCTTGGCCCTGCGGTACAGCTGCCGCGCGTTCGCCTCCGAGCAGTCGAGCACGCCCGCGATCTCCCGATGGCTGTAGTCGAAGGCGTCGCGCAGCACCACCGCGGCCCGCTCCGGCGGCGTCAACCGCTCCATCATGACCAGTACCGCCAGCGACACCGCGTCCCGCTGCTCCGCCGTCTCCATGGGCCCGAGCGCCCCGCCGTCGGTGCGTACGGGCTCCGGCAGCCACGGCCCGACGTACTCCTCGCGCTGGGCCCGCGCGGAGGTCAGCCGGTTCAGGCACAGGTTGGTGAGCACCTTCGCCAGCCAGGGCGCCGGCGCTACGACCTGGCCCCTCTCGGCCCCGTGCCACCGCAGGTAGGCGTCCTGTACGGCGTCCTCCGCCTCGGTCGCCGACCCCAGCATCCGGTACGCCAACGAGAACAACCGGGGCCGGTGCGCCTCAAACTCCTGTGCCTTGTGCATGGGTCACACGCTAGTGCCGCGTCAGGCGGTGCAGAACTCGGCCGCCAGCATGCCGCTCAGGCTGTACAGCTCCCAGAGCGGCCAGTCGCCGTTCATGTTGAGCACGATGGCGTGGCTGCCGTCCGCAGTGGAGTAGAGGTAGCTGAGCGAGCCGAATCCGCCGCCGTTGTGCCCGTACAGGACGACGGTGGAGCCGTCCGCGCAGGTGATGGTGCGGCGGGTGAGACCGAGTCCGTAGTCGGCCTGGACGGCCTTCCAGGGGCGGCTCGCGTACCAGTAGCCGGGCGTGGCCTTGTCTCCCGAACTCGCCGTGCTGATGGCCGGGTTGACCATGCACTCGGGCCAGGTCCGGGCAGGGTCGCAGGGGATGCCGGGGAGTTGGGGGCCGGGGGTGCCGGTCACGGCGGGGTTCAGGTCGGTCATCATCTGCGCGAGCTGCGCCGGGGGCAGGAGCCGGCCGCCGAGCAGGGCGCGGATGAAGGTCATCAGGTCGCCGCTGGTGGACACGATGGCTCCGGCAGCACCGCCGATGGAGGGGTTCCAGTCGGCAGCCGGACGGGAGAGGTGGCCGAACAGCCCGCGGGGCCGCATGTAGTTGGTGAAGAACTGGTCGTGGGGCGTCGGCAGGGTGGACGTGGATCCGGGGAGCACGGTGCGGGTGAGGCCGAGGGGCTGGATGACGCGGCGGGTCACCTCGTCGGCCCACGGGTTTCCGGTCACCCGCTCGATGACCATGCCGAGCAGGACGTAGTTGGTGTTGCTGTAGTGCATCCCGGCACCCGGCGCGAACTGCGGTCCGTGGGAGGCGCCTTCGTCGACGAGCTGCTGGGCGGGGTAGTCGGGCAGGTTGGGGAAGCTGCTGCCGGCGCTCGCCAGCACCCCCAGGTCACCGAGGTAGTTGAAGACGCCGCTGGAGTGCTGGAGCAGGTTCCGTACGGTGATGGGCGGGCTGCCGGGCGGCGGGTTGAAGCACTGTCCGGTGCCCGGGTTGCAGCCCGCGACGGGGTTGGTCTTCAGGACGGGGCCCAGCAGGCCGAACACGTCGTCGTCGGGGCGGACCCGGCCTTCGGCGACGAGTTGGAGCACGGTCGTCGCGGTGAAGATCTTGGTGATCGATGCGGCCCGGAAGGGGTTGTCCGGGTTGCGTACGGGCGTTCCCGCGTCCGTGGCCGCGGTACCGGTCCACGAGACGCCGTCCTTGTAGGTGCGTGCGATCACCCCGGGGATGCCGTCGCCGCCGACGGCGGTCCCCGTCTCGGCGCGCATGGCGGCGAGGAGTGGTTCGTGGCTGTCGTGCGCGGCGGCCGGCGTGGCCGGTGTACCCATGACCGCGACAGGAAGGCCGCGGCGGCCGCCAGCAGGCGGCTCCGTGTGGTGCGTGTTCTGCGCATGCCTCGCATGGCACTCCCCCGTGTCGATACCGCCGGGCGGTGCTGCCCGGCAGCGGCGAAACTACGCAGGACGGGCCGACAAGGGAAGGGTCGGGGAGACAGGCCAGCAGTCCGACGGTGCCCGAGCCGTACGATGACGACAGAGCTTTGGGGGGCGCAGTGCAGTCGAGCAGTGGCGCAGGTGTCGGTCCCGATCGGGACGACCTGAGCCGCACCTGGCTGGAGCACCGCCGGGCGGCGCTGCCCGGCAGCCGCGTCCACGGCGCAGGGCGCCGACGGCTCCCCATGATCGACGTCACCCTCCGAGGAGCAGCTGGTGTCCGGACCGCCGTGGCATAGTCGCGGCGAGGCGGCCGTCCGGCCGTGCACGGGAAGACGGGGGCAGGCAGTGAGCACAGAGGCGTTCGAGGAGATCACTACCGCGGAGGAGCTGCGCGCGCTGCTCGGCGAGCCCGGCCCCGTGGCCGTCAGCAAGGAACGGCGGACCCTCCACGACCACCACAAGCAGTGGCTCGCGGCGTCCCCGCTCTGCCTGATCTCCACCTCCGCCGCCGACGGCACCTGCGACGTCTCGCCCAAGGGCGACCCGCCCGGCTTCGCCAAGGTCCTCGATGACACCACCCTCGTGATCCCCGACCGCCCCGGCAACCGCCGTGCGGACAGCTACCACAACGTCCTCACCAACCCCCACGTCGGCCTGCTCTTCATGATCCCGGGCCGTGGCGACACCCTCCGCGTCAACGGCCGGGCCCGGCTGCTCCGCGAGGCGCCCTTCTTCGACGACCTGACCGTCAAGGGGCACCGCCCCACGCTCGCCCTCCTCGTGGAGGTCGAGCAGGTCTACTTCCACTGCTCCCGGGCCTTCGTACGATCCGCCCTGTGGAAGCCGGCGAGCTGGAACCCCGAGGCAGCCCCCTCCAGGGCGAGGATCTCGAAGAGCCTGGAGCGCACGCACGAGTCCTTGGAAGAGCTGGAGCGCTACTACGGGCCCTCGTACGACAACAAGAACATGTACATCTGACCGTCGTCGGGGCGGGCAGGGTTCAGGAGGTCCTGTCGGCCCGGGGGCGGTCGCGGTGCTGCGCGGCGGCTCCGAGTACGCACAGGACGCTGACCAGCAGCGCCCAGGCGCCGAACTTCTGCATCGACACCGGCTGCCAGCCGTCGAGCTGGTACGGGTAGCGCCAGGCGCCGGCGTAGGTGGCGATGTTCTCCGCGACCCACAGGAAGAAGCCGATCAGGACGAAGCTCACCGGCATCGGCATCCAGTAGGCGTGTTTCCCCACGGTGTAGTGCACCCGGGCGGAGGCGGTGGCCACGACCAGCAGGGCGGCGAGCGGCCAGCGCAGATCCGGCAGCCAGTGGTGACTGATGAAGTTCACGTACAGCGCGCCGGCCACCGCCGCGGTGGCGGCCGGGCGGTATCCGCTCAGGTCGATCCTGAGCAGTCGCCACACGGCGCAGATGTAGCTGCCGACCGCCGCGTAGAGGAACCCCCCGTAGAGGGGAACGCCACCGAACTTCAGCAGCGCCGGCTCGGGGTACGACCAGGAGCCGAGGGCCACCTTCACGTACTCGAAGACCAGGCCCAGCAGGTGGCAGCCGGCGATCACCGCGAGGTCCCGGCCGCGCTCCCAGCCGATCAGGTAGAAGCACAGGCTGAGCAGGACCCCGTATCCGAACAGCAGGTCGTACCGTGCCACCGGCAGTTCGGGGAGCACGCCGGACAGGCCCACCCCGGCGAGCAGGGCCACGGCGAAGGCACAACTGGCCGCCTGGCGCAGGCCGAAGCGGACCAGCTGACGGATGGCGTGCGCCAGCCGGGCGGCGATGGCGGCGGCTGTCGCGGCGGGCATGCTGTTCACGACGCGCGCGGGACGGGTGCGGTTCGGTGCGGTCCGGATTCTGATGGGTGCCTCCCTGCCTCCCTGCCTCCTGCCTCCCTGCCTCCCTGCCTCCCTGCCTCCTACCGCGTACCGTAGGCAGCCCACCGCCCGAGCGTGAACCCGGTACCCTCCTGCCGGACTTCCACGGCGCCCGCCCCGCCGAAGTGTGCGGGTATGACCAGTTCCCTTTCGGCGGCGGCCCGTTCCAGAATCCGGCGACGGCTGGCCACCGCCCGCTCCGCGTCCATGCAGAAGCAGCTGTTGCAGGCGGGCGTGAGGATCTGGACCGGGCTGTGCAGGAGATCGCCGACGAAGACCGCCCGGTCGCCCCCGGAGGTGAGCCGCAGGACGGACGAGCCGGGTGTGTGGCCGGGCGCGGACTCCAGGGTGAGGTGTTCGTCGATGCGGTGGGCGCCGTCCCACAGGACGGCCTGCCCGGCCCGGTGGACGGGCGCGATGCTGTCCTCGTAGATCAGCCGGTCGTCCTCCCGTACGCCGTTCCCGTACGCGTTGCTCGGGCCGAAGTGGAAGTCGTCCGCGGCCGGGATGAGGTACTGGGCGTTGGGGAACGTCGGCTCCCACCCTCCGTCCACACCGGTGGTGTTCCAGCCGACGTGGTCGCCGTGGACATGGGTGTTGATCACGACGTCGACGTCCTGCGGCCGGACACCGGCCCGCGCGAGCGCACCCAGGAAGTCGCCCTGCCAGTGGTGGAACTGCGGCGAGCCGGGCCTCTCGCGGCCGTTGCCGACGCCGGTGTCGACCAGGACGGTCCGTCCGCCGCTGCGCAGGACCCAGGTCTGGAGGGCCATCACCGCCCTGTCGCTGTCCGCGTCCCAGTGGTCGGGCGCCAGCCAGTCCTCGTTGCCCTTCCACACCTCGGCACCGGACTCCGGAACCAGGCCGCGCGCGGGTGCGAACTCCCCTTGCCACTCGACGACTCGGATGACCTCGACATCACCGAGCATGATGCTCTGCCTGCTCTCGCTCTTCATGTCCTCGACCCTAGGACGGGCAGGATGAGGCGCTCAATGCCTGTTGGCCTCATTCGGATACGTGAGCGTCTCATCTCTGCTGCTGCGGGCGGATATCCTGACCCGATGGACGTGGTGAGCGACGCGGTGTCGGCGATACGCATCGGGCAGCCCTCCTCGAACCGGGTGCGGGTGGGCGGCAGTTGGTGCACGCGCATCGCCCCGTACGACGGTGCGGGCTTCCACGTGGTGCTGGAGGGCAGCTGCTGGCTGCTTCCCGACGGCGGCTCCCCGGTCTCGCTCGGCGCGGGCGACGTGGTGCTGCTGCCGCACGGCACCGGGCACGTGATCGCCGACGCCCCGGCCGATGCCGCAACCGTGAGCCGGGCGTTGCCGTTCGAGCGGTGGCTCGGCGGGAACGGGCCGGACCCGGCCCGGGCCGCATCCCGCCACGTGGAGATGCTGTGCGGCAAGTACCGGCTCGACCGCAGTCGGATGCACCCGCTCATGGCGGAACTGCCGGAGGTCGTCCATCTGCCGAACCGGGTGGGCGCCCACGTCGAACTGCGCGCCGCCGTCGACCTGCTGGGCCACGAGGTGGGCGCACAGAGGCCCGGCGCCTGCGTCGCAGTGCCGAGCCTGCTGGACCTCCTCCTCGTCTACATGATCCGCTCCTGGGCGGCCCGAGGGAGCGGCACCTGGCCGACCGTACTGGGCGACCCGGTGGCGGCCGCCGCCCTGCGGGCGCTGCACTCGGACCTGGCCGCGCCGTGGACCAACGACCGGCTGGCCGCCGAGGCAGGCGTGTCCCGCGCCACCCTGGCCCGCCGCTTCACCACTCTGGTCGGCCGTCCACCGATGGCGTACCTCACCTGGTGGCGCCTGACCTTCGCCGCCACCCTGCTCCGCGACACCCCGCACCCACTGGCCACCGTCGCCCGCCGCGTCGGCTACAGCACCCCGTACGCCCTCTCGCATGCCTTCAGCCGGGAATTCGGCACCACCCCGGGCCAGTACCGGGCATCGGCCGTGCGCTCGAAGTCCTTGCCCGGGCGTCCGAAGTCCCCGACGATGCTCTGAGGCTCCGGCCGTCCGGATCCGCCGGGCCCGGTCAGGACAACGCTGGACAGGGGAAAGAGTGAAGAGACACCACGTTCCGAGGACGTTCCGGGTCCGGAGATCGGCGTCGGCCTCGGCTCTCGTGCCGCTCCTCGTAGTGGCAGGGCTGTTGCTCGGTCCCACGGCGCCCGTCGCGGCAGCCGTGCCGGTCGCCCGGCAGTCGACCGTCGCGGCGACGGCGTTCGTGCCCGGTGCTCTCCCCGCGGCGGGCGCCGGGTCGGTGACCGGTGTCCAGGCGCCGGTGTCGTACCCGGAGCAGGCAGTCGCCGGGGACAAGAAGTCCGACAAGAGCAAGAAGAAGAAAAAGAAGAAGAGCGGCGGGCTCTTCAAGAAGCTCCTCATCGTCGCGGTCGTCGTCATCGTGCTGCTTGTGGTCCTGTACGGGATCCGCCGCGCCCTGCGCCGCAGGTCCTCCTAGGTCACCCGAGCGCCGGGAAGCTGTGCCCCGCCGGGGCGGGGCACAGCGACGACAGCCGCGCTGCCGTGGTCACGGGTCACGGGTCACGGGTCACGGGTCACGGGTCACGGGTCAGCCGTTCGGGACCTCGTCCACGAAGGCCGTGCCCGCGGTGCGGTAGGCGCCGACCCTGGCGGCCACCTGGGCCGGGCTGAGGACCTGGTCCTTGACGTGCAGGACGTAGTCGACCTTCTGGTCGTAGGCGCGGGGCGACGAGCCCGGCTGCCCGTTCAGGTCGATCAGCCACTGGTTGAAGTTGATCGACATGGGCCGCTCGGGCAGGTACCTCGCGTCGTGGGTGCCGAAGACCTGGCCGTCGACGTAGTAGGTGATGGCGTTGTCGTCGATGGTGAGCACCAGGTCGTGCCATCCCGCGTAGCTGATCCGCGATTCGGTGTGCTGGTTGACGGCCTCCCACGGGTCGGGCCGGTACGTCTCCCAGGACGTGGTGTAGAGGATGTTCGAGGGCTCGCCCCAGCCGCCGTTGGGCAGGTACTCGAAGTCGTACTCGGCGTAGTCGTCGGCCATCGGGGCCTTGAGGTCGTTGATGGTGAAGAACGTCTGCACGAGGTGGTCGCCGTCCGGACCGTACTTGGGGGCGTCCGAGAACTTCACCCGCGCCGCGTACGTGCCGTTCTTGAACTTCGTCGCCCTGGTCAGGACTTCGGTGTGCTTGGTGCTCTCGCCCGTTCCGGCGGTGGAGGTCTCCAGGTTCATGATGGAGTTGCCGCCCTCCGCCGCGAAGGTGACGTTCTCGGGGGACCAGGCCGCGCCCGGGACGCCGGGGCCGCCGGGGTTCGAGCGGACGCTCCAGCCGTGGGCCGCCATCGCCGGGTCCGTGGAGGAGGTGTACGTGAAGTCGTCGAAGAGGGTGGCACCGGCCGGCCCGGGGTCGGTCGGGGTCGGCGTGGGCGTGGGGTCGGTCGGAGTCGGGGTCGGCGTCGGGTCGGGGGTGTTGCCGCCGGGCGCGGTGCCCCAGACGGTGGCGGTGCCCAACTGGGCGGTCATCCTGTCCCAGTCCCCGTATGCCGTGCGGGATCCGTCGAAGGAGTAGTCGTCGGACTGCCGCAGCGGCTGCCAGTCGGCGCGGTGGAAGCGCAGTTGCATGTCTCCGGTGTCGGCGCCCGGAGCGAGGGTGCCCGCGCCGGCGGTGAAGGCGATCTCCAGGTAGCGGTCGGCGGTGGCCGTCGGGCCGGCCAGGGTGCCGAAGGTGCCGGTGATGTTCGCGCAGCCCCTGACCGCCCACGAACAGGCGTACCGGTACTGGGTGTCCGGGCCGTCGGCCTTGAAGTAGTAGCGGAACTTGACCTGGTTCAGGGAGACGGCGGCCGAGCCGTTGTTGACCACCTTGAACCAGGGCTCGGCCTGGTCCGCGGTGGCCCCGGCGGCGCTGGTGCGGTACTGGACCTTGACGGAGTCGTCCGCGGCGGTGGCCGGCAGGGCGGTCAGGGCGGCCGAGCCGAGGCCTGCGGTCAGGGCCGTGGCCAGGGCTAGGGCCGTACGGCGGTTGTGGGTTCGCATGCTGCGGTCCTCTCGGGGTGGGGGGAGGGAAGGGGTCGGCCGCGCACACCGAGGGCGGCGAGCCGGGTCTGGTGGTGGCCGAGCCGGCGGCGGAAGTCCGGCCAGTCGCGGTGCGCCGACCAGGCGGTGTCGGCCAGGGCGCACAGCCTGGGGAAGGCCAGGTAGTCGAGCTCCGCCGGGGTGCGCGCGTACTCGGTCCACAACTGCGCCTGGGTTCCCAGTACGTGGCGGGCGGCCTCGGGCTCCCAGTGCGCGGGGGCGGGCTCGTTGTCGTAGACCCCGCGCAGGTCGAGCACGCCGTCCTGGCCGCGCGGCTCGCGGGGGTCCGCGGACTGCGGGTAGTCGAGGTAGGTGGAGCGGTACGGGGCCATGATCACGTCGTGCCCGCGCAGCGCGGCGGTCCGCCCGTGCTCCGCGTCGAGCCAGGCCATGGCCGTGAAGGGGGCGGGCAGTTCGGCGCCGGTCCGGGTCCAGCCGAGGGGACGGCGGCCGAGCCCGGCCAGGTGCGCCGCCACGGTGGCCAGGAACCAGCCGTGGAGCGCACCCGGTCCGGCCAGCCCCGCGGTGGCGATCCGCGCGCGGGCGGCCCGTGAACGCTCCCATTCGGCGTCGGGGCACTCGTCGCCGCCGAGGTGGACGTAGGGCCCGGGGAACACGTCCGCGACCTCGTCCAGCACGCCTCGGCAGAAGTCGAGCACGGCGTCGTGGACCCCGAATACGTTCTCGCAGACCCCCCAGCGGGTCCACGGCTCCAGCCGGACGCCGGGCCGGTTGCCCAGTTCGGGGTAGGCGGCGAGGGCGGCGCGCGCGTGTCCGGGCATCTCGATCTCGGGCACCACGCTCACCCCGCGCCGGGCCGCGTACGCGACGAGTCCGGCCAGCTCCGCCCGGGTGTAGGCGCCCTCGTGCGGGATGCCGTCCCCGGCGCTCTCGGCGCGCCGTCCACCGATCTCGGTGAGGCGGGGGTAGGCCGCGACCGGCATCCGCCAGCCCTGGTCGTCCGTGAGGTGCAGGTGCAGGACGTTGAGCTTGTGCAGGGCGAGCAGGTCCACGAAGCGCCGCACATGGGCCACGGGCTGGAAGTGCCGGGCCACGTCCAGCATGGCCCCGCGCCAGGCGAACCGCGGCCGGTCGGTGATCCGTACGCACGGCACCGGCCAGCCGACGGCGGGCATACGGGTCTGCGCGCCCTCGGCGGCCAGCGCCTCGGGCGGCAGCAGCTGGCGCAGGGTCTGGATCCCGCGGAGCAGCCCTTCGGGCCGGGCGGCGCGCAGCAGGACCGCGTCGGGGCGGACGGTGAGGGCGTACCCCTCGGCGCCGAGGTCGCCCTCCCCCGGGGCCAGGAGGAGGGCGACCTGCCCGTCGGAGTGAGCCGGCAGGGCCAATCCGGTGGCCGGGGTGAGCAGTTCGCGCAGGAGTGCGGCCGCCGTCTCGGCGCCGGGGCCGGCGCGCAGGCCGGTGCGGTGGTCCAGGGTGAACCGGCCGGGCAGGACGACGAGCGAGTCGGGGCGCGGGACGAGCGCGAGGTCGGGGACTGGGCGGGCTGCGGCGTCGATCACGGCGTCGGGATTCCTCACCTGGTCCCGGAGACAACTCTCCTCATACACAACGGAGTTGACCACCTGACCAATTGGTTATCTGAGTGGCTCGAAGGTGACATGACCCGTGCTCGCCGTCAACCCCGCGAGTCCTGACGAAATCCAGCGGACGCCTCGCATCAACCCGATCTAAGTGGTTAGATGCGCATGACCAGTTGGACAGTCGGCAGGCATCCAGAAGAAGTGGGGGGCGGGCCATGACGAAGGACGCGTCCGACGCGTCGGGTTCGATGCTCAAGCGGGAGCGGGTCCGCGAACACCTGCTGGGCCTCATCGACGTCCGGCGGGCCGGCGACGCCATCCCCTCCGAACGCACCCTGTGCGCCGCCCTGGAGGTCTCCCGGCCAACCCTGCGCGCCGCCGTGGACGAGCTCGTGGCCACCGGCCTGCTCGTACGCGAGCACGGGCGCGGGATGTTCGTCGCCCCGGCCAAGATCACCCAGGAACTGGCCGCCGCCGAGGCCGCGTTCGCGATGCGACGGGCCGCCGGGCACTGGTCCAGCCGGGTCCTGGAGCACAGCACCGCGGCGGCGGGTGCCCGCATCGGCCGCCGGCTGCGGATCTCCCCCGGCGCCCAGCTCCTGTACGTCGCCCGGCTGCGCCTGGTGGACGGGGCCCCGATGGCGATCGAGCACCTGCACATCCCGGCCGACCTGGTGCCGGCCCTGACCCCGCAGGAGCTGGAGGCCGGAGACCTCTACGAGCATCTGCGCGACCATCACGGCGTGTACGTGCACGAGGCGCAGCAGTCCATCGAGCCGACGGTGGTGAACGAGGCGGAGGCGGGCCTGCTGGACGTGCCGCTGCTCTCCCCCGCCCTGCTCATCGAGCGGCTCACCACCGACTCCACCGGCCGCCCGGTGGAGTACGTACACTCCGTCTACCGGGGCGACCGCTACCGCATCGTCTCGCGCCTCGCCCTCGGGGCGAACCCTGACGCGCTCCCGGGAGGCGGGGGGCCGGGCGGTCACCATCCGGGGATCCCGCCGGGCGACTTGGGCCGCCGAGCGGTCATCACCTCCACGACCACGGGGGACGTCCACACGAACACGTGAGGACAGGCGAGCGGTTGGCGCCGCGGAATCACGACCTCCGCAAAGCGTGTCAAGCCTCACATAAGCAACCAGCCATATGCCCGCTATTGGATGTTTCGCGCAGTAGACAAAGATCAACAAGAAGGCTTCCATGGTGCGGTCGGGCAAACCTCTCGAGGCGAGCCCGCCATTGGCCTTGACCACGCCGATGCCCAGATAACCGGTGCGGAGGAACTGCTTTCCACGCCGCGCGAGACGGGGGCCGCGCTCGGTCCGGACGACCGTGCCTGCCGTAGCCGGCACGCAGTCGCCGCGAGCCGGACCCCGGCCAGGTCCACCCGGGCCCTCGCGCGTCTGCGCTCTCGCGCGCGCACCCGATCCAGTCAGTAAGGATGCTCTGCATGTCTGTTCTCCGCCCCCGTCCGGCGCGGACGGCCGGCCTCGTGGTGACTGCGACCGCAGTCGCCGCCGGCCTCGTCGCCGTCGCCCCGGCCTACGCCCTCACCGGCCCGGAGGCCCCGGCCGGCCAGTACGCCTCCGTCGTCAAGCTGAACATCGGCGACGAGGCGAACAGCCGTGCCTGCACCGGCACGCTCGTGGACGAGTGGTGGATCGCCACCGCCGCCAGCTGCTTCGCCACCACCGCGGGCGAGCAGGTTCCCGCGGGGAAGCCCGTTCTGCAGGCCACCGTCACCCTCGCCAACGGCGAGACCCGCGCGGTGACCGAACTCGCCCCCCGCGCCGAGCGCGACCTGGTCCTGGCCCGTCTCGTACTGCCGGCCAGGGGCGCGACCACGACCCCGGTCTCCGCCACGGCCCCCGCAGCCGGTACGGACCTCGCCTCCGCCGGCTTCGGCCGCACGAAGAGCGAGTGGGTGCCCGGGAAGCTGCACACCGGCACCTTCACCACCAACACGTCCGACGCCACGACCCTTTCCGTCACCGGCAAGGGCACCGACGCGATCTGCAAGGGCGACACCGGCGCCCCGCTCCTCAACGCCGCGGGCGAGCTCGTCGGCGTCAACAGCCGGTCCTGGCAGGGCGGCTGCCTCGGCACCGACCCGGCCGAGACCCGTACGGGCGCCGTGGCCGCCCGCACCGACGACCTCGCCCAGTGGATCGCGAAGACCACCGAACCGCGGCGCTCCGCCGCCGTGAACGAGATCGGCGGCAGCGACCAGGTCCGCTTCGCCGACTGGGACGGTGACGGCAAGCCCGACTACATCAGCATCGCCGACAACGGCAGCGTCAGCGTCTGGCTGAACCGCGGCCCCAACGCCTGGGCCACCGTAGGCAAGATCGCCTCCGGTACGACCACCGACCGCTCACGGGTGCGTCTCGCCGACTTCGACGGCGACGGCAAGGCCGACTACTGGGCCATCAACGCCAACGGCTCCGTCAACGTCCACATCAACCAGGGCGGCGACGGCCACGGCGGCTGGAAGAACCTGGGCATCATCGCGTCGGGCATCACCAGCAACCACAATCAGGTCCGCTTCGCCGACTGGGACGGTGACGGCCGCTCGGACTACATCACCATCGCCGACAACGGCAACGTCAGCGTCTGGCTGAACCGCGGCCCCAACGCCTGGGCCACCGTAGGCAAGATCGCCTCCGGTACGACCACCGACCGCTCACGGGTACGCCTGACGGACTGGAACGGCGACGGCAAGGCCGACTACTGGGCCATCAGCGCCAACGGCTCCGTCAACGTCCACATCAACAACGGCGGTGACGGCCACGGCGGCTGGCAGAACCTCGGCCAGGTCGCCTCGGGCGTGACCACCGAACACCTCCGCGTCCACTTCGTGGACTTCAACGGCGACACCCACACCGACTACCTGCTGCGCGGCACCGGCAACAGCACCGCTTTCAGCGCCTGGCTCGGCAACGGCACGGCGAACGCCTGGAGCGGCATCGGCCAGATCGCCAGCGGCGTGTAACCACACAGCCACGGCTGCGACCGGCCCCGGACCGTTCAACGGTCCGGGGCCTCGCCGTTCCGTGTTCTCGGCGTTACGGGGCCGGAGCCCCTACGCCAGGAGCCGTTCCGGGCTCGCCTCCGAGAAGAACTCCGAGGGCGAGGTGACCCCCGCCGTCAGCCTGGCGAACCCGTCCATGGCCGGACGGCTGCGCGATACGGCGGCGAGCAGCTGCTGCATCTCCGGTGGCGGTGGGTCCAGTGCGGCGAGCTGGGCGGTGAACTCGTACATCGGCATGACCTGGCTGTCCCTGCGCTCCTGGTACTCCTGCATGGCCGTGTCGAAGGTCCGTCTGCCGGCGAAGGTCTGGTCGAGGGCCTGCGCACACAGTTCCGCGTCCCGGAAGGCCTCCTGGATGCCCTGTGCGGTGATGAAGTCCTTGAGGTACCCGGCGTCTCCGACCAGCGCCCAGCCGGGGCCGTACGGTACGCGGGCGACAACGCCAATGCCGCGGCCGACGCCGCCGCCGCCGAGCAGGCGAACGACTACGCGGACGCGGCAGGCAACTCGTCCGCCGAGGCCCTTCAGGCCGCCGTCGAGGCCCGTCGTCACGCCAATGCCGCCAACCGCGCCGCCGACCAGGCGTCCGCGCTGGCCCAGCGTTCCGCGAACGCGGCCTTCGAGGCACGTGACGCGGCCCGCTCCGCCGCCCGGCACGCCCGCGCGGCCGCCGAGGCGAAGAAGCACGCGGACGCGGCAAAGGTGGCCGCCGAGGCAGCCGACGCCGCGGTGGTGACGGCCAAGAAGGTCCGTGACATCGCCCGCGAGACCGAGGCCGCCGACCTCGCGTACCGGACCGAGGCCGCGATCGAGCGGGCCAAGTCCCGCAAGACGCAGACCGATGCCCTGGTCTCGGCCACCGCGGCCCAGCAGGTCGAGGTCATCGGCCTCGACACCACCGCCGCGGCGCTGGCCTCCGAGGCGGCCAAGCCGGACGTGGACGTCAAGGCCACCGCGGTCAAGGGCCGTGCCCTGGCCATGAAGCTGCGCGGCCCCTGGAGCCAGGAAGCCGCGGCCACCGCCCTGACCGGCACCGACGAGGACGTCCTGACCTACCTGCGCACCCGCTGGAAGCAGGCCGGACAGGACGAGGTACCCTGGCCGGCGCCGATGACCTCGCCGTCGAGGTCTCGAAGTACAACAACTTCGGTGGCCCGAGCGTCAAGGACGCCTCGAAGAAGGCCCTCGCCAACGGCAGCGGCAAGGCCCTGGCCACGTTCCTCATGGTCGGCCAGTACTCGGCGCGCAACAGCGACGAGCAGGTCATCGCCTCCCTGCTCGTCAACACCGGCGGCCCCGAGGTCAAGGCAGCGGCCAAGATCGCACTCGCCGGCCCCGCCGACCAGCTCCACGACTTCATCGCCGTCGGCCAGTTCATGGCCGACCGCAAGGACAAGCTGGCCGAGCACCACAAGAACCAGGTCGACCGTCTGATCGCCGAGGCTTCGGGGATCGCCGCGAAGGCCAACAAGAACCGCTGGCGCGCGGCCGAGGCCGCCGCCAAGGCCGCCGCGGCCAAGGCCGAGGCGGACATCGCGGCGGCCCGGCCGGGCGTCTCGTCGTTCCGGGGGTTCCGGCGGGTGTCAGCCTAGGAGGGGGACGAGTCCGATGGCGAAGACGGCGTAGAACGCGCCGGCGACCGCGAGGCGGGCGGGGGTGAGTTTGTGGGCGCGCATGGTGAGCAGGAGGTAGGCGATCGCGGCCGTGGTGACGATCCCCGACCACAGCAGGGCGCCGTCGAAGTGCCAGCTCGTGAAGAACAGGCCGATCCCGCTGGGGACCGTGGCCTGGATCATCATGGCTCCGGAGATGTTGGCGAGTGCCAGCCTGACCTTGCCCTGACGGATCCAGATGACCGCGTTCATGATCTCGGGGAGTTCGGTGGCTATCGGGGACAGCAGCAGGGCCGTGACCGTCGCGGACAGCCCCAGCATGGGGCCGATCACGTCCAGCTGCTTCACGAAGAAGTGCGCGGCGAAGAAGATCACCACGAGTGCGGCCAGGGTCTGGACGACCACGGCCCAGGTGGCCGGAGAGGCGGTCCCGGGCTGGAGCTTGAGCGGTTCCAGCTCCTCTTCCTCCTCGTCCGCGCCATCGGCGCCATCGGCGCCGTCCGCGCGACTGCTGCGGATCTCGCGGACGAAGTAGACCGCGTAGGCGGCGAAGAACAGTACGCCCAGGGCGGGCTTGAAGGCGAAGGCGGCCAGACCGAGCCCGACCTTCACCACGAAGATCGGCAGGAACCACTTCTGGTCCCTGGCCAGGCGCTTCATGTCCTTCGCGTCGCCGAGCGCCCCACCGCCCTGCGGCAAGCCCCCGCCGGAGCCGGCGGCACCCGCGAGGACGGCCGCACGGTCCTTGCGGCGCTTGCCGCGTCGGCGGGGCTTCGAGGACGACCGGCGTGGGAGGCGCGGCAGACGGCTTCGACCCCGCCGACACGCTGACATGCGTCGTCGACAAATGGGCCGAAGGTCTCGCCCACCCGCTCATCGAGAACGCGGGCCCGGCCACCGGGAACCCGGGGGTTCCAGTGTGTCGACGACCGGTATCGCAGGGCTACTCCCCTTCGCAGTCACCCACCCTACCCGCCTTCGCCCTCGGCGCGCCCCGAGTCCAAGATCGATTGTCAGTGGCGGGTGGGAGGATCGAAGCATCGAGTCGGAAAGCGGGGGAACCGTCATGGCCGTCATGCCCGGAAACCAGAACTACATCAATCACGTCGCTCTCGTGCTGGACGCCAGCTCGTCCATGTCGCACCTGAGCGGCAAGGTCGTCGAAGTCGCCGACCAGCAAATCGCCTATCTGGCCCGCCGGTCGCAGGAACTGGACCAGGAAACCCGCGTCACGGTGTACGTCTTCGCCGACAAGGTGGAGTGCGTCATCTACGACAAGGACGTGCTGCGCATGCCGTCCCTGAAGCAGATGTACCGGGCGGGTGGAATGACCGCCCTGCTGGCGGCCACCCTGAAGTCACAGCGGGAGCTGGCGCAGACCGCCCAGCTCTACGGCGACCACAGCTTCCTCACGTTCGTACTGACCGACGGTCAGGAGAACGCGAGCCACCGCTGCCCCGACGCCCCTGCCCGGGACCCTCGTGCACTGGTGCAGGCCGTGGCCACGATGATCGAGACGCAGGAGGACAACTGGACCCTGGCGGTTCTCGTACCGGACCAGATGGGCAAGCGCGAGGCCATGCAGTGCGGCTTCCCGAAGGACAACATCGCCATCTGGGACGCCACGAGCACACGGGGCCTGGAGGAAGCCGGACAGGTCATCCTGAAGGCCACCGAGGACTTCATGGTGGGCCGTTCCAAGGGCATCCGGGGATCGCGGGCAGTGTTCTCCACCGGTGGGGAGACGGTCAACAAGGACGCGATCGAGGCAGCCGGCCTCACCCCGGTCAGCCCGTCGCAGTACGAGTTGATTCCCGTGGCCCGCGAAACGGCGATCCGGGACTGGGTCGTCGAGTCGGGGCACACCTACCGAACCGGCTGTGCGTTCTACCAGCTGAGCAAGACGGAGAAGATCCAGCCGCAGAAGCAGATCGCGGTACTGGAGATGAAGACGGACCAGGTGTATACGGGGCCGCAGGCCCGGGCCCTCCTCGGCCTGCCCGGCACCGAAGTCCGGGTCAAGCCGGACCACAACGACGACTTCACCATCTTCGTGCAGAGCACCAGCGTGAACCGGAAGCTGGTTGCGAACACGCGGCTGCTGCTCATGACCTGACGCCCTGGAAGCCCCGCCGGTCCACCCGGCGGGGCCTCCGTCACCTCAGGAGGCTTCGATTCCCCAGGCAGCGGCCCGGGCAGCGGCTGCCGCACGGTTGGGGAGGCCGAGCTTCGCGAGGATGTGCTCGATGTGGGTTCCTACCGTGCGCGGTGTGATGTACAGCCGCTCGGCGATCTCCCGGTTGGTGCGCCCGGCGGTCAGTTCACCCAGCACCTGGAACTCCCGCGGGGAGAGTCCGCCGGGCCGCCGCGCAACCGCGGCGGCTTCCTCGACCTGCGGGCCCGGGTGGGGGGCGACGGCCGCGGCGAGGGCCTCGGTCAGCAGCGTGACCACGGCGCGCGCCGGATCGGGCGCGCGCCGCGGCCGACGGGTGCTGACGTTCAGCATGCCGACGTACCGGCCATCGGCGGTGAACAGGCACTGGGCCACGCCGTCCTCGATGCCGAGGGGACGCAGCACCTCCTGGAAGCCCGGGGACGCCGCCAGGAGCTGCCCGGGGACGTCCCTGAGCCAGAGGCCTCCCCTGGCCGGGCCGCGGAGCACGGGGAACACCGGATCGTGGTGGAGGCGGGTCTCGATGTAGGCCGTGGCGTCATCCGGGTAGCTCCCGGCCAGCGTGGTGTGGCGCCTGCGCAGCGGATCCCACCGGGTCAAGGACGCGTGGTCGTACTCCATGACCTCCGACAGCGCCGCCAGGACCGGTTCCACGCCGGTCGCGCCGCTCGTGGCGCTCCGCGCGGCCTCGCGGACATGGACGGCAGCGTCCAGGATGTCCGCCGTGCTCCGCTCCGCTGCCATTCCCCCAGGATGATCATGTACCCGGAGTACGTCAATCGCGAAGGGTGTCGTGCACCACCTGCCCGTCCACGACGGTGAGGACGACGGGCATCCGCGGGATGTCGTGGGGGTCGGCGGTGAGCAGGTCCCCGTCGAGCACGCAGAGGTCGGCGACCTTGCCCGGCTCCAGGGAGCCCTTCCAGTCGTCGGCGAAGTCCTGCCAGGCCGCGGCGATCGTGTACGTACGGATCGCCTCCGCCAGGCCGATGCACTGCTCGGGGCCGCTGACCCGGCCGGCGGCCTTCGACTCGCGCAGCATCATGGTGGCGACGCCTTGGCGCCAGTCCGGGTGCGTGACGGGGGCGTCGGACCCGCTCGCGACCCGCACTCCGGCATTGATCGCGTCGCGGTAGGGCCATGCGTAGGCGGCCCGTTCCGCGCCGACGAACTCCTCCTCCATGTCGGCGACGGTCCACTTGATGGTGGGGTTCATGTTGACGCCGAAATCGTGGGCGGCCAGCACCTTCATGCTGTGCGCGGTGAGGAAGTCGCCGTGGATGACGTAGTGGCGGGCATCGGGCCGCGGGTGCTCGGCCATGGCCGCCGCGAAGGCGTCCGCGACGGTGTCGATGGCCCGGTCGCCCGTGACGTGGACGCCCAACTGGTGCCCTGCGGCGTGTGCGAGGCGGATCATGGTTTCGATCTCGGCGGTCCGTTCGGTGTCGCTCTCGCCGCCGACGCACAGGGAGCCGCAGCCGCCGCCGACGTACGGATCGTGCATCCAGGCCGTCTTGTTGGGGACGATGCCGTCGGCGAAGATCTTGACGCCGTGCACGGCGAGGCGGCGTGGATCGGCCCCGCCGGACTCCCCGAGGGCGGTCAGGGCCCGGCCGAACTCCTCGGCGGTGCCGGCCATTCCGGTGGGCAGGAGCAGGACGCCGACCCGGGCGGTCAGTTCGCCGTCGGCCAGCAGCCCGCGGTAGACGTCGAGGGTCCGGGTGCCGAGCGCGCCCCGCATGATGCCGTCGCCGCCCGGGCCGAGTCCGGGCTCGGTGTAGCTGGTGATGCCGAGCCGGGCGAGCGTGGCGAGGGTCGACCTGATCGCGTCGGTCCGCTCCCGCAGGCTGAGCGGCGGCAGCGCGTTCTGGACCAGGGCTTGGGCCCCTTCGTGGAGCAGCCCTGTGGGCTCCCCGGCTTCGTCCACGACGATGGCCCCGCCGGGCGGCGCGACGGTGTGCCGGTCGATGCCGATCAGCTCCAGCGCCTTGGAGTTGACCCAGGTGGCATGCCCGGAGAAGGAGTACAGGACGACGGGGTGGTCCGGGCTCACGGCGTCGAGGTCGCGCCGCGAGGGCAGCCGCGACGCATCGGAGACGCACTCGTCGAGGTATCCGGTGTCCCAGCCGTGTCCCGTGATCCACTGCCCGTCCGGAACCCGTTCGACGGCCTCCCGCACCGTCCGCGCCACGTCCGCGAGGGAGGACACGGCCGGATGGCCGAGGTCGAGGGAGAGGGGCGGCGTCGCCATGCCGAAGGCGCACCCGTGCAGATGGGAATCGTTGATGCCGGGCAGCAGCGTCGCCCCCTTCAGGTCGACGACGCGGGTGCCGGGCCCGATGAGCGGCGCGACGTCCTCCCGCCCACCGACGGCGCTGATGACCCCACCGGTCACCGCCAGGGCCGAGGCGATGGAGAAGTCGGCATCGACGGTGACCACCCGCCCGCCGACAAACACCAGATCCGCATACGTGTCCATAGGGGGTCCTCTCAGAAACCGGGCGCACCACGGCCGCCCGCGAACTATCTCCCGAGGACTATGTCCGCGCTCCCACCCCCCGCACATCGGTCATCCCACCGATACGCGCACGGATCCGCCGTCAGCCTCCCGCCGTCACGGGGCCGTTCCCGTACGGATGCGGTGCTCGCGCCAGAACGGCGTGAGGTCGGTGGGCGTCGCCGCTTGCGCGGCCTGCTGGAACTCGGCGGTCGTGGAGACCCCGTACCAGTGGTCGCGTGCGTAGCGTTTGAGCATGGCGGCCATCGCCGGACCGCCCAGCACCCTCTCCAGGTCGTGCAGGACGCACGCGCCGTTGAAGTAGACGAGGCGGCTCCAGCCCGGACCGTAGGCGGCCCAGTAGTCCATCGAGTTGGTGACCGCCTCGGTGTCGTCCTCCCAGACGACGTCCTGCGCACACGATGCGCCGTGGTCGCCGATGAGCAGGTCGTTGGAGTAGGTGGCGAAGGACTCGTCCAGCCACGGCCACGCGTACTCGTCGTTGCCGACGATCCCTTACCGCCACTGGTGGGCCAGCTCGTGGATCATGCCGCTGGCGGTCTCGTCCAGCGCGACCAGGACCAGGCCGGGGAATTCCATGCTGCCGATGGGCGCGAACCGTGGGCTGACGACCGCGTCGACCTCGCCGTAGGGGTAGCGGCCGAACCGGTCCCCGAGGTCGTCGATGGCGCGGACCGCCTCGGCGCGGGCGCTCGCCACCCAGGCGTCCGGGGTGTCGTCCGTCCAGTAGGAACGCACCGTGCGCCGCCCGGCGAGGTCGCCACACCGCTGCGGAACGGGCCCGCCGCCCATGCGAAGTCCCGTACCCGGCGGGCGACGCTGGTGGTGACGGTGCGGCCGTGGGCACCCGGCCGGGTGGTGGTCGTACCGGTGGCCGGGACCTTCAGCGCGGCCGGGTGGTCGAGGGCGACCAGGAAGTCGGAGGCCAGCGTGTAGTAGCTCTCGCCGCGGCCGACGTCGGGGTCCAGGTGCCAGCCCCCCGCGTCCCGGACGGCCAGTACCGGCAGGGCGTTGCCGAGGTAGCGGTGGGCGCCGTCGCGGCCGAAGCGGTGCAGGCGGTCGGGGACGGTGATCGAGACGTCGAAGCCGACGGTGGCGCGGCCTCCGGGCGGCAGCGGGGCGGGCAGCACGATCCGCACCGCGCTGCACCTGACCGACGAGGCGCCCTGCACACCGCCGGTCACCCGGCTGATCCGGACCGGGGAGGGCGTCTGCGGGGTGCCGCAGCCGTCGGTTCCGTTGCCCCACAGGCGGACGTATACCTCGCGCAGCGGGCGGGCGGAAAGGTTGCCGAACGTCACCGTCTCGCGGCCGGTCCAGTGGCTGCCGGTGGCGTCCGCGCGCAGGGCGACGTCGTACGCGGGCTGGGAGGGGGCGGCGCCGACAGCGCCCGCGGCGCGCTCGGCGCCCACGGCGGCGCGCGCGGTGCCGCTCCCGGAGTCCGCGGAGGCCGGGGCGCCGAGCCCGGTCACCCCCAGGAGTGCCGCGAGCGCCATGGCCGCGATGGTGTGCCCGGTCCGTCTCATCGTCCGCCCCCGCAGTCGTGGCCGTCGGCATGCGCGCCGCCGACGCTACGGAACCGGCGCGGCTTTGCCCAGAGTCCCGCGCGACTCCAACACGCTCTGGACGACGGGGGCTTCGACCCGCGCGGGAGCCCCGCGCGGGAGAGGCGTCAAATTCCGCGCTTGCGGGAAGCCTGTTCGCGATCGCTACGGTCGTCGCCGGAGGAGATGGATGACGTGCGCACTTTGACCTTCGTTGTCGGTACGGGCCGCAGCGGTTCGACCGCGCTGTCGGGCATCGTCAACGCGCACCCGGACGTGCTCAGTCTGAACGAGCTCCTGGCCTCGGTGCAGAGCCGCGGCTTCCCGGAAGGCCTCCTGGACGGCGGGGAGTTCTGGCGGCTGCTGGCCGATCCCAATCCGCTGTTCGAGCGGATGATCCGCAACGGGGTGCCGATGCCGGAGTTCGTCTACACGCACCGTCCCGGACGCTTCGCGACCGACACCACCGGCATCCCCTCTCTGTCCCTGATGGTGCTCCCCCACCTGACCGATGACCCGGACGGCCTCTTCGACGAGTTGGAGAAGCAGGTGCGCGGCTGGCCGAACCGAACCGCCGCAGGCCACTACGAAGCTCTGTTCGGCCTGCTGTGTACGCGGTTCGGGCGTTCGGCGGTGGTTGAACGCTCCGGCTATTCGCTGGACCGGGTGCCGCTCCTGCGCAAGGCCTTCCCGCGGGCGCGCTTCGTGCACCTGTTCAGGGACGGGCCCGACTGCGCGCTGTCCATGAGCCGGCACACGGGCTACCGGCTGATCTTCCTGCTGCGGGAGATCCTCGCCCGCACCGGCGCCGAGCGCGTCGAGGAACTGACCGAGGACCAGGTCCGCTCCCTGCCGCCCGAGCTGTCGCCGTTGCTGGCCGAGCGCTTCGATTCCGCGCTGGTGCTGGACCGCGACCTGCCGTCGACGGGCTTCGCGGCGCTGTGGTCGCAACTCGTCGTCCAGGGCGTGGCCCGTCTCGGCGAGCTGCCCGAACCGCTGCGGACCACGCTGGCCTACGAGGATCTGCTCGACGAGCCCCGCGAGGAGCTGGCCCGGCTGGCCGGCTTCATCGGCGTCGAGCCGCTCCCCCAGTGGCTCGACGCCGGAGCCGCGTGCCTGGACGGCAGTCGGCGGGGCGCCTCCCGCCGGCTGCCCGCAGCGGAACTCGCGGCGCTGCGAGAGGCGTGCGCCCCCGGTGCAGAGGCCCTGGCCGGCAGCCGGGGGTAGGCATCGGGCACCGGATGCGATCGCCGACCGGGCCCCACGCGGGCGGCTTCCTGCCGTACGCCGCCCACCGCTTCGCGGCCGCCGCCCGGCTGCGTCCCGCCTGACCGCCCCGCGCCGGGCACCCGACCAGGGTCGTGCGAGGATCCCGGTCATGGAGGGCATAGACGCGGGGCGGATGGTGAGCGCGCCCATCGCCTGCCGCTACTGCGGTTGGGACCGGTTCCAGGTGGCTCTGGACGAATGCTTCTGCGAGGGCTGCTGCCTGGCGCTCGGCATCCAGGACGGAGACGTGTACCCCGGTGCCCCGGAGTGGGAGCTCGTGCCGTCCGACGCTCTCACGCCGGCGGACACGGTCGGTTGTCCTGCGGAACACGATGTGTTCCACGTGGCCGTCACGTTCACGTTCGCGCCCGATGGGCGGGTCCGCAGCCTTTCGGTCGGCCTGCGGTGTCCGGTCGACGGTGAGCGGCGCCTGCTGATCGACAACGCGCGCGTGGTGCCGAGGGTGCGCTGAACCTGGGCGTCGGCGGGGTGGCCGTGGCCCCTGACGACGGCCCCGGGCATCCCGCCCGCGGCTTGCGGGGTGGTGGCGGCTGTCCCATAGTCCGAGGTATGGACGCGCGCGAGACGGCGCTGCGGCAGGCATACGGACATGCCGTCCGTTGGCTGGCGAGCCTGTCCGACCGCGGGGTTCCCGCCCGCGCCTCGGTCGAGGAGATCGTGCGCGCGCTCGGCGCCGAACTGCCCGACGGCCCCAGCGCGCCCGTCGACGTCGTCGACCTGCTGGCGACGGCCTGCGAGCCGGGGCTCACCGCGTTTCCCAGTGGCCGCTTCTACGGGTTCGTGGTCGGTGGCACCGAGCCGGCCGCGCTGGCGGCGGACTGGCTGGTCAGCGCCTGGGACCAGAACTGCGTGATGCGCGCAGCCTCACCCGCGTACGCGGCGGTGGAGGAGGTTGCCGGCGCGTGGTTGCTCAACCTTCTCGGCCTGCCGGGCAACAGCGCCGTCGGCTTCACCACAGGTGCCACCATGGCGAACTTCACCTGCCTCGCCGCCGGGCGCGACGCGGTGCTGCGGCGCACCGGCTGGAACGTCGCCCGCGACGGACTCACCGGCGGGCCCGGCGTCCGCGTCCTCGCCGGCGAGGACCGCCACATGGCCGTTGACCTGGCGCTGCGCTACCTGGGGCTCGGCCGACCCGAACTGGTCAGGGCGGACGGTCAAGGGCGTATCGATCCCGAAGCCCTACGGCACGCTCTGGCGGCCGGCGGGCCGGCCCCCACGATCGTGGTCCTCCAGGCCGGGGACATCCACTCCGGCGCCTTCGATCCCTTCGCCGCGGCGATCCGCGCGGCTCGCGAAGCCGACGCGTGGGTGCACATCGACGGCGCCTTCGGCCTGTGGGCGGCAGCCTCCCCGGCATACGCACACCTGACGGCGGGCTGCGCGGACGCCGACTCCTGGGCGACGGATGCCCACAAGACCCTCAACGTCCCCTACGACTGCGGCCTCGCCGTCGTGCGTGACCCGCTCGCGGTCCGCGCGGCGATGGGCCTGCGCGGCGACTACCTGATCCAGGACGAGCAGGGCGACCCCATCGACAAGGTTCCCGAGCTCTCCCGGCGGGGCAGGGCCTTCACCGTGTGGGCCGCGCTCAGGGCGCTCGGCCGCTCGGGCGTGGCCGACCTCGTCGAGCGGCTGTGCCGCCACGCCTCCGCGTTCGCCACCGGCATCGCGGAGATCGACGGCGCGACGGTCCTCAACGAGGTGGTGTTCACCCAGGTCTGCGCGGAGTTCGGCAGCGACGAGCGCACGGAACGGGTGCTGACCCGACTGCTCGACGACGGCACGGCCTGGATCAGCGGCTCCACCTGGAGAGGCCGCCGTGTCATGCGGATCTCGGTGAGCAACTGGTCGACGACCGACGACGACGTGGCGCGCACGCTCGACGCGATCCGCCGCGCCTCCGCCGGGGCCTGATGCGGCGGCCAGGGGACGTTCAGGCCGTCGGTCGGTCATGGCGGCCGGCGTTGAGCCGTGCGGCTTGGCGCGTCAGGTGGTCGCGTTCGGCAAGGTTCGGGGCCGTTCGGGCCGCCTCCGCGTACAGCCCCGCAGCCGTCACCAGGTCGCCGTCACGCTCGTGGAGGTACGCCGCCACCGCGGCGTGGCGCGGCAGTGAGCCGTCCACCTCCGCGAGCGCCGCCAGGCCGGCGCGCGGACCGTCGGCCTCGCCGACGGCGACCGCGCGGTTGAGCCGGACCACCGGGCTGTCGGTCAGGCCGGCGAGCTCGTCGTACCACTCGACGATCTGCACCCAGTCGGTGGCCTCGGCGGTGGGCGCGTCGGCGTGGAGTGCCGCGATGGCGGCCTGGGCCTGGAACTGGCCCAGCCGGTCGCGGGCGAGGGCCGCCTGCAGGATCCCGATGCCCTCGGCGATCGCCCCGGTGTCCCACCGGCCGCGGTCCTGCTCGGCGAGCGGCACCAGACGCCCGTCGGCCGTGGTCCGGGCGGCGCGCCGGGCGTGGTGGAGCAGCATGAGGGCGAGCAGCCCCGCCACCTCGGGATGGTCGACCCGGGCCGCGAGCTGCCGGGTGAGCCGGATGGCCTCGGCGGCGAGGTCGACGTCGCCGGAGTAGCCCTCGTTGAAGACCAGGTAGAGGACGCGCAGCACGGTGGCGACATCGCCGGGCCGGTCGAGCCTTCCCCAAGCTCTCGGCTTCGCTCGAGCAGGGGAGACCCCATTGCCGGAGACGGTGCGCTTGGCCCGGCTGATGCGCTGCGCCATGGTTGCCTCGGGCACCAGGTAGGCCTGGGCGATCTGGCGGGTGGTCAGCCCTCCGACGGCGCGCAACGTGAGCGCGACCGCGGAGGAAGGCGTCAGCGACGGGTAGGCGCACAGGAAGTACAGCTGGAGCGTGTCGTCCACCGCGGGCGCCGGCCCGGGCGCCGGCTCCTCTTCGACGCGGTCCTCGCGCCGGCGGCGGGCGGTGTCCGCCCGGGTCGCGTCGAGGAACCTGCGCCAGGCCACGGTGACCAGCCAGCCCTTCGGGTCTCGCGGCGGGTCGGCCGGCCAGACGCGGACCGCCTCGACCAGCGCGTCCTGAACGGCGTCCTCGGCCGCCGCGAAGTCGGCTCCGCGGCGGACGAGGACCCCGAGCACGCTCGGCGTGAGGCTCCGGAGCAGGCTCTCGTTCACCTCGGGGCTCACTCCGTGATGGTGGGCGGAGCCGCCAGGAAGGGGCGTACCTCCAGCCATTCGTGGATCGGCTTCCCGCCCGCCCCGGGGGCGGCCGACAGCTCCCCGGCCAGCTCGACCGCGCGCTCGTAGGTGTCGACGTCGATCACCATCCAGCCGGCGATGAGGTCCTTGGTCTCGGCGAACGGTCCGTCGGTGACCGGCGGACGCCCCTCACCGTCGTACCGGACCCACGCGCCCTCGGGGGCGAGCGCCTGACCGTCGACGAACTCGCCCGTGCCCTCCAGGCGGGCCGCGAAGTCGTTCATGTACTGCACGTGGGCCGAAATCTCCTCCGGCTTCCACTGGTCCATGGGGACGTCGTTGACCGCGGCCGGGGCGCCCCGGTAGTGCTTGAGCAGCAGGTACTTGGCCATGATGTCTCTCCTCGGTGCGGGTGCGACCCATTCTGGCCGCCTTCACTCCGGGGACGGAGCCAGCCACGGCTTCTCGACATCGTCAGCCGAAATTCTTTCGCGTCTCTTCGATGAGGCAGGACGGGCGTGCCTCGGGGTGGACCCGATCGATCACCTGGCCCGTAAGCTGCGGGCCTCGGGGATCGGGCCTCTTGGATCGGGGATCGATGCCCTTCCGTCACGGTTGAGAGTTGAGAGGAGCCCTTGATGACCACCACGCGGGACCTGTTGATCGTCGCCATGGAAGCGGGGTCCGGTGCCCCTGTGGAGCAGGGCGACCTGTCGCTCGCGCTCGCGGGGGCCGAGGTGATCGATCTGCTCTCCGCCCGGGCCGTCACGCTGGACGGGGATCGCCTCGTGCCGGGCCACCAGCCGGAGCCGGCCGATCAGTTGCTGGGTGGAGCAGCCGCGTCGCTCGTCCGGGAGGCGCCCTACGAGACGGTCGGTGACTGGCTGTGGCGCAGGGGCCGCGGCCTGTCGGCGGCCTACCAGGCCGCGCTGGAGGCGGAAGGGCAGCTCGTCCGGCAGCCCCGGCGCGGGATCTCCTTCCGGGCCGGTCAGTTGGTGCTGGTCGATTCACCCGCCCGCAGCCGGGCGGCTGACCGCTTGGCTGCCGATGAACCCGTCCTCGTCAGCCTCGTGGAGGCCATGGGGGTCCGTGGCGAGCGGACGGAGGACTCACCGGACGTGACGGACGACGCCGTCGCGGCGGTGCTGGCGGCCGTCAATGCCGCGGTGGTGGAACTGGCGTCCGTACGGCAGCGCAAGGCCGTCGAGAACGCGGCCTTCGACAACATCTGGCGGGGCGCCGCCGGGTAGGCCCCATTAGCATGACCGCTCTGGGCTGTACGGCGAATCCGTAAGGGGGGGCGGGGCGGTTGGGCGAGACGGATGTCCCGGGGGAGCCTGTCTGGTTGATAGCGGCGAACGTCGTGGCCTGGCGTCGGTGCGGAACCGGCGGCCAGGAACTGCGGCCGGGCACGAAGTGCTTCAAAGGCGGGGCGAAGGTGTACGTGGCCGGCGCGTACTGGGGTCCGGGAGGCGACCGGGTCGCGGTGGTCGGCCGCGAACGGCACACCGGCCGGTGGATCGTCATCGACACCGCGACGCGCCACCTCCACAGCTTCCGGCCGAAGCTCGTGCACACCCCGCGCGTCCTGGAGCGGCTGCGTGAGACGCGGCGGCACGGAGCCGGGCTCGGCGCGGACAGGGCGGCGGAGGCTTCCGCCGTACTGGAGCGGTACGCGCGCCAGTACCGCGCCGAGATCGCGCCGTCCCGTCCCCACCCGGACCGGTGCCTGTGCCACGCCTGCCTCACCGGCGAGTCCGGATCGCCTGTGGCTCCTTCGAGCTCCTGGTAACGGCCTCAGGAGGGTTTGGCCGAGGTGAAGGCGGTGACGGTCACCTTGTTGTCGCACTCCGCGAAGACCCCGTCGTCCATGGCGATCTGGTGCGAGCCGGCGCCGGGGACGCCGAGGACGATCGTGGGGAAGGTGACGGGCGTGGCGCCGGATACGCAGTAGCCATCTGCCTCGCCCTGGACGTTGACGAAGGTCAGCTTCGTCCAGGCACGGGCGCCCGGGGCCAGGGACACCGTGGAGGCCGAGCCGGTGTGGGTGGTGGCGAGCGGGACGTTTCGGTCGGGGGAACCGTTGCCGGCTCCGGCGACCGTCGGGAATCCGCTGATCGTGCAGGCGTGCGCCGAGGAGTTGGTGACCGAGACGACGGCGGCGCCGGTTCCCGTGCCCGTCGGCCGGACGTCGGCCTGGTGGGCCTCGGAGACCTTGACCTGGTCCGCCTTGCAGGGCTTCGCGCCGCCGCCCGAGCCGCCTGTGGAGGGGGATCCTGCGGTCGCGGTCGCGGTCGGCGTGGGCTTCGCCGTCGGCGACGCTGACGCCGTACCCGCGGACGGCGACGGCGGCTGGGCGTTCGCACCGTCGTCCCCGGACGGGGTGCAGCCCCCGGCCAGGGCGGTGACCGCCGCCGCCACGACCAGCGCTGCCGCGGTCCTGCCGATGTCTGCTGCGTACTTCATGAGCTCTCCCGAGGTCCACGACCGATCCCGCACCGGCGCGCATCGCAGAACACAGCACCGCATCGCGCCCGGTTCTGCGGGCCGCCGCGCTGTGGCGGTTCCGTGACGGGTCCGGGACGGACCCGCGATCACCGGCGCCGGGCGGTGACCGTGGAGGCGTGCATCCCGTGGCAACGCGGTGGGGTGTCCACTGTGCGGACGGTCACCTTGACGGCCTCCGGGCCTTAGGTCAGCCTTACCTTTGCTCGCTCCCGGCTGGTGTGGGCACACCCTGCGAAACCATCCCTGGAGCACCGCCATGTCCACCGCCGACGCCGCCTCGACCCGCCGGAGACCAGGCGCGGAAGCAGAGCTCCTCCAGCTCCCCTCGTGGTGCGGGAACGCGGCGGCGTCCCTCGCCGTATGCCTCGGGTGGGCAGCCACGACGTGGATCGCCGTGCACCTGCGCGCCGATGTCACGCTTCACACCGCGGCGCTGTTCGTGCACCTCGCCTCCCTGGTCGTGGGCTTCGGCGCGGTACTCGCCATCGACTACTACGGCGCCCTGTGGCTCACGGGCCGCAAGACCCTCCGCGAGGTTCTCGACTTCACCGCCCCCCTGCACCTGCCCGTCTGGGCCGGCCTGGGCGGTCTGCTCTTCAGTGGAGCCTTCCTCCACCCCGACCTCGGCTCACCGCTGACGTGCGTCAAACTCGGCCTCGTCCTGGTGCTCTCCCTCAACGGTGTCCAGGCCTCCGCCCTGCACCGCCGACTGGCCGCCGTCGACGGCCCCGTCCCCCGCCCGCTGATGATCCGCGGCGCAGTGACGGCGTCGGTATCGCAGGTCGCCTGGTGGGGCGCGGTCGCCATCGGCTTCCTGAACAGCCGGCACTAGGCCAGCGTCTTGTACAGGTGAACGTCCTCGGCGCCGCCGGGGATCCCCAGCGTTCTGCCCGTTTCGACGTAACCGTGGCGCTGGTAGAACGCGGGGGCCTGGAAGGTGAAGGAGGAGACGCTCGCGCGGTCGCAGCCGCGCCGCCGCGCCTCCTCCTCCGCGGCGAGGAGGAGCTTGCTTCCCCAGCCGTCCCTCCGGCTGTCCTCCCGGACCCAGAGCATCTCGATGCCGAGCAGCCCGCCCCACGTCCAGGCGGTCAGCCCCCCGATGAGCTCGCCCGCGTCGTCGACGGCCTTCACCGACAGCTCGCCCTGGTCGGCGGCAGTGGTTCCGGTGGCAGGAAAGTTCAGCTCGTCCAGCCCTCTGGACAGGCTCTCGTTGAGTTCGGGGTCACGGTGGCCGATGCTCAGCGCTGCGCCAGTGTGATCATGCACCATGCGCAGAGTTTGGCACACGCGTACGAGCCTGGTCACCAGACATCGCAACCCGGCCCTTCGGCCGCCCCGGATCGGCCCTGGGTCACGACCCCGTACGTGACAGGTTCGCGGGTGGCACTGCGGACCCGCGGTGCTTGAAGTTGACGGCCGAGGCCTTGGCCAGCGCCACGGGGCTCAAGAAGCGCAGCGGCCCGATCAGGCGGGATCCGAAGAAGTACATGTGCCGCGCCATCGACTCGTCGCGCGCCGCCGCCGAGAACATCAGCCGCTCGCCGGGGTTGAGCGGGCGGGCCTTGGCGAAGTCGACGGCCAGGTTCTGGTGGCCGCGCAGTCGGCGCCGGTGCGTGCGCGAGTACGCAGCGAGCGACCGGTCGAGGTCACCGCGACCGGCTGCGGCCGGGGCGACCGCCTCCGCCAGCCACTGCGCGGACTCCAGGGCCCACCCGCACCCCACGCCCCACAGGGGGTCTCCGGTCAGGGCGGCGTCACCGATCAGCGCGACGCCCGGCGCGGTCGGATCGCGGCTGATCAGCGGGTAGTTGACGGTTCCGATGATCTTGGTGATGCGCTCGGCGGAGTCGATGGGCGGCGCCTCGGGCAGGGCGCGCACGAACTTGAGGAAGCTGCCCTCCAGGTCCTCCCGGAACTCCGGCAGCCGCTTCTTGTCCGGGAGTACCGCGAGGACCGTCACCCCGTCGTCGTTCGGAAACGCGTACGCCATGTCGGGCTCCAGGAACCAGGTCTGGCCGATCCCGCCCGGCAGCGGGAGATTGCGGAAGTGCGCGAGGTAGCCGAACCGCATGTTCTCGTACTGCCGGGTGGGCACCTCGGCGAACTTCGCCACGTCCGAGTCCTTGCCGTCGGCGCCGACCACCAGGCGGGCCCGTATCTCGCGCTCGCCCTGCGGTGTCGACACGCGTACGCCCAGGGTGCGCCCGGCTTCCCGGACCAGTCCGGTCACGCGGTGACCGAGGAGCAGATCGACGCCAGGGGTCTGCGCCGCACTGGATCTGATCAGCGGGTCGAGGGTGCTGCGCCGGATGTTGTACGCGTACGGCAGCTCGGGGCCCGTCGGCGCGGCCTTCGGCTCGATCCATCCCCAGCGGGTGTACCAGCGCGCCTCGTTGCGCACGGCGCCCGCGTTCTCGAGGGCGGGGATGAGGCCGAGTTCGTCCAGCACCGGGTAGGCGTTGGCCGTGATGGAGTGGGTGCAGAGCACTTTGTACGCTTCGGGGTCCGAGCGGCGCTCCAGCAGGGCGACGCGGACGCCGCGGCGAGCGAGCAGGATCGCCGCGGCGCTACCGGCGAGGCTGGCTCCGCTGATGACGACGTCGTAGTCGTATCCCGTGCTCTCAGACTTGGTCATGTACTGGTCGCTCCCTTTGGGGTGTGGTGCCGTTCATGGGAGTGGTGCAGTGCCAACTCTGTCAGGCACATGACCAATTGTAGGGAAGGACGGGCCCACCGCGTCGTGCGCGGTGGGCCCGTCCTCGTGGCGAGTTGTCGTTGCCGGGCGGTGTTCCTAGGCGGTCGAGGTCAGGATGCTGCTCCCCGGGTCACCCGCGCCTGCCTGCGGTGTCCGGCGCTGGTGCGCCTCGCCGCCCTCGGCCTCGTCCGCCCTTCGCGGTGCCAGCTGGGCGCTGCCGGTGACGATGAGGGCGAGCAGGACCGCGGCCGCTTCGCTCTGCAGGATCCGGGCGGCCTGCCTCAGACGGCGTGGGTCCGTGGCGGGAATGGACAGGGCCACGCACTCGGGGTTGGGGCCCGCGGTGATCGGGACCGCCGCACACACCGTGCCGAGCGCGTACTCCTGCATGTCGAGCAGCGGGGCGTTGGGCTGTCGTGTGTCGAGCTGGTAGAAGAGGGCCTGCTGGCTCGTGATGGTGCGGGAGGTGAACCGGACGGGTTTGTGGCGGGACAGGTGGTCCTTGCGACCGTCGTAACCGAGCTGGGTCAGCAGGGCCTTGCCCACGGCGGAGGCGTGCGCGGCGACACGGAAGTCCACCCACTCCTCCACCACCGGTGCGGCAGGGCCGTCGGCGTACTGGGTGATGGAGACCTCGCCGTCGGTGTAGCGGGCGACGTAGACGGCGGCCCCGACCGCGTCCCGGACCCAGGCGAGGGTTTCCTGCAGGCGCCCCCGCCCGTTCTCGTTGACCGCTTCGGTCAGGAGCAGGGCCGTACCGGCGACGTATGCGTCGGGTCCGATCGGGGTGGCCAGGTTCGCCCTGATCAGCTGTTCCATGGTCCGGGCCAGGATCAGCTGGGGCAGCTGGGTCTCGCGGGCGATCTGGGTCAGGCTCACGCCGCCCGAGTAGCGGTTGATGACCTCCAGGACCCGTAGCGCCTGGTGGACGGATTCCAGCGCGGCCGGCGCCGGGCGCCCTTCGGGCGAGGTGCGGGCGGCGTGTGTCAGCTGTGGCTGCTTCAGTGCGTCGAGCGTCCACGCGCTCGCCTCGTCCGTCAGGTGCAGCGGGTTGAGGCGTGCGTGCTGGGCGATGGCCACCGCGATCTGCGGGCCGGGGAGGGGAACCTCTCCGAAGTCCGGGTCCTCCGACCAGAGGCGAGCGGTGACGGCGCGGTGCAGTCGCGCGGGCAGCCGGTACGGGGGCCGGCTCGCGCGGCCGGGTCCGGTGGCGAGGGACGTGAGGTCCTGGGTCGTGATGGGGGGGGAGGTCCAGATGACCGAGGCCCCGAGCGCGTCCTCCAGGTCCGCCGGCATCGGCGGCAGCGGAGGCAGGTGCTCGTCCGGGGACAACTCCTTGGCCTGGCACCCCCAGTGGCGGGCCGTGGTGACTTCGGCGCGGGTGAGGTGGTGGAGGTAGAGGCACTGGGCAGCGGTCTGCGAACCCGCCCCAGCCGCGTACTGGAACCAGAACTGTGCGCCCTCCATCTGATCGGCCAGGTGCAGGAGGCATCCGAACAGCAGCGCCGAGTCCACTCCGTGGGGCCATGAGCCCGCGTCCAGGGCCAGTTCGGCGAAGGCCCTGCTCTCCACCAGGGACCACGCCAGGTCGTCCAGGCACCGTGCGGCCCGTACGTGGCAGGCCGCATCCAGTACGAGGTCGTCCGACGCCACCGGCCCCGCCACCGGGGCAACCCCGCGGCCGGTGACTCCGATCGCCGAGCGGGTACGGTCGGCGGCGATCCTGCGGGCGATGCGGCGCCGGGCCGCGCCCTCGTCGTAGCCGGCGTATTCCTCCACCAGCACCTGCGCCTCCTCCAGCGCGGCGTCCAACTGCTCCCACATCACGGCGTCGCGGTCGCGAGTCACGTCGCTCACTGGTTCTTCTCCTCTCCAGGCGCCCAGGCCACCCCTAATTTCTGGGACAGGGTTCGACGCGCTCCCCGGATGTGTGAACGCACGGTGGCCGGGGAGATCCCCATCATCCGGGCGACCGAGTCGTAGTCGTAGCCGAGCAGGAACGCGAGCAGCACCACGTCGTAGTGCCGCTCGGGCAGGCCCGCGATGGCGGCGTACAGGCCGAGTTTGGACTCCAGCAGTTCCATCCGCTCTCTGGAGGAGCGGCGCAGGGCGGCGAACCAGGCCGTCTCCACCATGGCCCTCGGCCTGCCCAGGACCGCCAGCCGCCGCTCGACGTGCTCACGCAGCACGGCCCAGGCGAAGCCGTGGAGGCTCGCCTCCTTCAGCGCTTGGCGCCACACCTTCAGCAGGAAGGTGAACACGTCGTCGACGATGTCCTCCGCATCCTGGCGCGAGCCCAGTTGAAGGTGCGCGTAGCGCAGGTAGGCGCGGTGCTGTTGGGAGTGGAACGCTGTGAATTCCACCGGCAGGACACCAGCCAGCTCGCTGGAGACCGCCTGGTCCCCCGATGGGTCGAACTCCCCTTCGCTCACACACTCCCCCATGGCTGCAATCCGCCGCACGCAAGGACGGCTCGTACCAAACGGTCAGAGACGAAAACACGGAGCGCAGTGGCGACTATCAGGACGGAGGCGACCATCTCAACAACATTCATGCCGACGCGAAACCTTCCAGTGAAGTGGACGGACCGGCCGGGGCCCTACCCCGGCTCCGGCAGCCGCGGAACACCAAGTGCTCCCACACACCACCCCATCGAAAAACACGCCCGATCGTGCACGCCGGTACCCAAAAATCTTTCGCAAAGGTCGCATCCGCTTCCCCTCGCGCCCCCACACACCCGCGCACGCCCCGGCGCAGGGTCCTCATACGCCCCGTGCCCGGACTGCCCGCTCCTCGCCTTGGGCCCGAGGGTTACGGCTGAGCGCCTCTTCCCCAGCCTCGCTCGACCGATCGGCGGCATCGGTCGGGGTCGTCTCCCGCGCTGACGAACAAGGCGATCATCATGGGGGCGCCGTGGGAGAGCGCTTCGTGCGGCAAGGGTCCCGTGGCGACGAGCGAGGCGAGTCCGTGGCCGATCGTCCAGCTTCGCGTCGCGAGTTCCAACAGGTCGACGTCATCGCGGAAGCGACCGGCCGTCTTGGCCCGTTCGATGGCGCGAACGAGGCAGTGCAGGGCTTCGTCCGCCGCGTCCGCGTCTTCGAGTTCGAAGCCCGCGTCGAACATGACGCGGTAGAGATCGGGGTTCTCCAGGGCGTTGGCCTGGTAGGCGACTCCCAGGGCGGCGAGATCCCGCACCGGATCCGCGGACTGCGACACCGCGGCGAGTTTGACGGCCAGGCGAGTGAAGCCTTCCTGCCGCAGGGCCTTCCACAGGCCGTCCATGCCGCCGAAGTAGGTGTAGACAGCCATCGTCGACACACCCGTGTCGGCCACGAGCGAGCGGAGCGTGACCGGTTGCCGCATCCGCAGCATGTGCGCCGCCCGGTCCAGCAGTTGGGAACGGACCTTCGGATCTTTCGCCCTCGCCATGGCGGCATATTACATAGCATCGCTATGCTTTCGCGGGCTGCTGCTCTTGCCGCCCTGGACACGAAGGAGGGGTCATGTCCGTGACGCTGGTCAATCCCGAGGGATTGCCGAAGCCCGATGTCTACCGGCAGTTGTCGGTCGCCACCGGATCGAAGCTGGTGTTCCTCGCGGGGCAGGTCGCCCGCGACGCCGATGGCCGGCCGGTCGGTGACGGAGACTTCGCCGCGCAGGTCGAACAGTGCTACCTCAACATCAACACCGCCCTGACCGCGATCGGCGGCTCGTTCGACGACGTGGCGAAGCTGACCGTCTACGTCGTCGACTGGAATCCGGAGAAGATGCCGCTGCTGGGCGAGGGGGTGGGCCGGGCGGCGGCGAAACTGGGCATCGACCCGGTCAAACCGATCACCCTGCTGGGTGTTGCGGCGCTGGGCGAACCGGACCTCCTCGTCGAGGTCGAAGCCACCGCCGTATTGGAGTAGCCGCCGGCTCGCCGGCTCCGGCTTCCGTTTGCCCGCCCGCCGTCAGCGCTGACCGGTGTCTGCCGTCAGCGGCTGACCGGCGTCCGCCCGTAGAGGCGCTCCAGGACGAGGGCGATGCCGTCCTCGTCGTTGCCCGCGGTGACCTCGTCCGCCACTGCCTTGAGGTCATCGTGGGCGGCGCTCATCGCGACGGAGTGCCCTGCCCAACGGAACATCGGGATGTCGTTCGGCATGTCGCCGAAGGCGATGGTCTCCTGCGCCCTCATCCCCAGCAGCTCGGCGGCGACGGCCAGCCCCGTGGCCTTGGTCAGGCCCGGAGGCAGCAGTTCCACGATCCCGGCGCCGGCCAGCACCACGTCGACCAGGCCCGCCCCGCACCGACGGGCCGCCTCGACGAGCACGTCGTCGGCGAGGGTCGGGTGCTGGATGTAGACCCGGCTCAGCGGCGTACGCCACAGCTCCTCCTCGCTCTCCAGTCGGCCCAGGCCGAGGTCGAAGCCGTCCATGTAGCCGGGCGCGTAGACCGTCGCACCGTCGAGACCCGAGCGCTCGGCGGCCAGGAAGAGCGGTCCGACCTCCGCCTCGATCTTGGCCAGCGCGATTCCCACCCGCTGCCGGTCGAGGTCGACGGAGGTCAACAGGCGGTGCTCACCCGCGTCGTAGACCTGAGCACCCTGCCCGCACACGGCCAGGCCCCGGTAGTCGAGGCTGTCCAGCACGTCCTTGCACAGCATGACCGGACGGCCGGTGACGATGATGTGCGCGGCGCCCTGCGCGGTCGCGTGGGCCAGCGCCTCCCGGGTCCGCTCGGAGACGGTGACGTGGTCGCCACCGAGCAGGGTGCCGTCCAGGTCGGTGGCGATCAGGCGGTAGGGCAGCGACTCGGAGCGCACGGGGGCCTCATTTCCACAGGGAATGTTCGCTATCGACCATACATTGTTTGATTTCGAACACTATGTGGCACCCTGGTTGCGTGAAAGGGAACGAGCGGCATCAGCTGATCACCGAGAGACTGCGCGAGGACGGCTACGTCGAGGTCGCGGAACTGGCCGCGACCACGGGCGCCTCCGAGATGACCGTGCGCCGGGATCTGGACCAGATGGCCGCCCTCGGCCTGCTGCGCCGGGTCCGCGGCGGCGCGGCGGCGGTTCACCACGCCGTCGCCCCCTTCCCCGACCGTCTCACCGAGGCGGGGGACGCCAAGTCCCGGATCGCCGACGCCGTCGCAAAGCTCCTCGCCGATCACGACAGCGTGGTCCTGGACAGCGGCACCACCTGCCTGAAGGTGGCCCGGAGGCTGCGGGAGCGCCCGGTGACGGTGATGCCGATGTCCCTGCACGCCGTCACGGCACTGGCCGACGCCCCGACCGCCCGTCTGCTGGTCCCGGGCGGAGAACCGCAGCCGGGGGAGCTCTCCTTGCGCGGGCCGCTGGCCGTACGGTCGCTACGGGCCCTTCGGTTCGACGCGGCGGTGGTGAGCCCGAGCGCGTTCACCGTCGGAGACGGCCTGGCCACCGACAACCTGGCGGATGCCGACATCAAGCAGGCGATGCTGGCCGTGGCGGCCCGGGTCATCGTCGTGGCCGACGGCTCCAAGTGGGGGCGCCGGGGCTTCGCCCACGTCTGCCCCGTCGACCGCGTCACGGTCGTGGTGACCGACGACCGGGCGCCGGCGGACCAGCGCGACGAGCTCACCGCTCGGGGTGTTCAGGTCATCACCTGCTGACGCGCGCGACGGCCGGACGAAGCCGGCGCCCGGAACCCGGCCCCCGCCTCGGCGCGGCCCCATCGGTTCGGGCGTCCGGACTTCAGACCCCTGCCGAGTCCCCCGCCTGAAGGTGTCGGGCCGCCTCTGCGGCGGTGTAGGAGGGGGAAAAGGCGAACGCGCGCGGGGACGGCCCGTGCGCACGCAGGTCCGCCAGCCGCTCCAGGGCCTCGCCGACGGTCGGGAGGTGTCCGGCGGGGACCCACCAGAGCACCAGGTGCGCCTCGACGTGCTTTTCGAACCATTCGCGGCGCCGCCGCATCACTTCCAGGTGCCCGCTGCGGTAGGCGAAGTCCCACAGGGCCTCCTGGTTCTCCCACACGGACAGGTTGACGATGACGTGCTCGCCCGCCGGGCGCAGGCCGGTGGCATCGGGCGCCCCCTCCTCCACGAGCCGCCAAACGAAGCCGGGCGCGCCGTCGGCGGCGGTGTTGACCGGGTCGAGCATCTCCACGAACGGCGCCACGCGCGGGTCGTCGAGGGGGTGGCGGAGCGTGGCGACGTTGAGCTGGGCGAGGTGGGCGGCGGCGTGCTGGGCGGGGTGCGCGGATGCGGTCATGGCCTCATCCCAGCACGGCCCGCTTTTCTATGTCAATCACCATTGTTTTTAGAAGTCTCGACCACCACACAGCACTCCCCCGGCCTGGCGTCCATGCGGGCGCGGACGGGACCGTCCGCGCCGAGCAGCCCCTCCAGCAGCGCGAGGTTCATTCCGCACACGAGCGGCGGGAAGCGTTCGGCGACGGCATGGAAGGGGCAGTTGCGCATACGAACGACGGGTGCGAGCTCCCCGCCCTCTCCTTCGGCGTGTTCCAGGTGTGGTTCGTACCCTCGGGCGGCCAGCATCTCCACGGCCTCTTCGAGGCCGCCGCAGGGCTCCGCCGAGCCGCGCAGGGCCTCGCCCCGGCGGCGCGCGGCCGTGCAGAGCCCGGCGTCCAGGCCGGCCTGCTCGGCGACTTCGGCGAGCAGTTCGGCGGCGGTGCCGTAGTCGCGGGCGGGCAGCGACACCGACCGCTCGACCCGCGCCCGCGTGTACACCTTGGCGGGACGGCCCGCCCCCGGCCCCGAGCGGCCCGTCAGGCGGCGGCTCCCGCTCTCCAGCAGTCCGGCCTCGGCCAGCCTGTCCAGGTGGTGCGCGGCGAGGGTGCGCGCCACCCCGGCCGCCTCGGCAGCCTCGTTGCGGCCGACCTCCCGGCCCTGCGCGGCCACGTACTCGTACAGGCGGCGGCGCACCGGATCCTGCAGCAGTGCGATCACATCGATGTCCTTCACACGGTCATTCTATGAACAACCCGTGTTGGAGATAGAAGGGCGGCGCCCGCGCGGTCCCTCGGCTACTTCGGGTCGCGGTTGAAAGTCGCCTTCGACCAGTAGTGGCCGAGCAGGGAGAGGGCCAGGCACCAGGCGACCGCGAGCCAGCCGTTGTGGCCGATCTCGGTGCCGAGGAGGAGGCCGCGCAGGGTTTCGATGGCGGGGGTGAAGGGCTGGTACTCGGCGATGGGCTGGAACCAGCCCGGCATCGCGTCGATCGGGACGAAGGTGCTGGAGATGAGCGGGAGGAAGATCAGCGGAAGTGCGTTGTTGCTGGCGGCCTCTGCGTTCGGGCTCACCATGCCCATCCCCACGGCGATCCAGGTGAGCGCCAGGGCGAACAGCGTGAGCAGCCCGAACGCCGCGAGCCATTCCAGGGCGGTGGCCCCCGTGGACCGGAAACCGATGGCCACGGCGACGGCGCCGACGAGGACCACGCTGGCGATCGATTGCAGGACGCTGCCGACGACGTGTCCGATGAGGACCGAGCCGCGGTGGATGGCCATGGTGCGGAAGCGGGCGATGACGCCCTCGGACATGTCGGTGGAGACCGACACCGCGGTGCCGATCGTGGTGCTGCCGATGGTCATCAGCAGCAGACCCGGGACGAGGTAGGCGATGTACGCGGAGCGGTCCGCGCCACCGCCTCCGATGCCGGCGCTCATCACGCCGCCGAAGATGTAGACGAAGAGCAACAGCAGCATGACCGGGGTCAGCAGCAGGTTGAGGGTGAGGGACGGGTAGCGGCGCGCGTGCAGGAGGTTGCGGCGCAGCATCGTGTTCGTGTCGCGTACGGCGAGGGAGAGGGAGCTCATCGGAGGTCTTCCTTGCGCTGGTCGGTGGCGCCGGTGAGGGCGAAGAACACGTCGTCGAGGTCCGGGGTGTGCACGGTCAGCTCGTCCGCCTCGATGCCCGTCGAGTCCAGCCAGTCGAGGATGGAACGCAGCTCGCGCTGAGTGCCGTCACTGGGGATCTGGAGCGACTGCGCCTCGTCGTCGCGGGTGGCCTCGCGCAGGGCGAGGGCGGCACTCCGATAGGCGGACGGGTCCGAGAAACGGAGCCGGACATGGCCGCCGGGAACGAGCCGCTTGAGCTCTTCCGCGGTGCCTTCGGCGGCGATCTTGCCGTCGTTGAGGACGGCGATGCGGTCGGCGAGTTGGTCCGCCTCCTCCAGGTACTGGGTGGTGAGGAAGAC